>JBLNBY010000302.1:0-3633 GCA_050260295.1 Bacteroidota bacterium | reverse complement strand
AGCTGCGGGGCAAGGGTATCGCCAACGTGCAGGACGTGGAGTTTGCAGTACTGGAAACCTCCGGTGAACTGTCGGTCTTCCCGGTTTCCCAGAAGCGGCCGCTGCAGCCGGCAGACGTGGGTGTTTCCACCAACTACGAAGGAATTCCGCTCCCGCTGGTCATCGATGGGCAAATCCTCTACGAGAGCCTAAAGCGGGCGGAGCTCGACCTCGGGTGGTTGAAGGGGGCACTGGCAGCGCAGGGTATTTCCAACGTCAAGGACGTCTTCTTTGCCTCCATCGATACACAAGGGCGACTGACAGTTCAGAAGCGAATGCCGGGGATACGTCCGGTCTGGCAGGAACTGATCCACAAGAACGACCCCAAACCGCCGGGAGAGCAGCGGGAGGACTGATTCCTCCCGGATCTCCCGGCAGTCGCAGCTGCTAGCCGGCAATCAGCCGCCAAAGTAACGGGCCAGTCCCCGCGCGATTCCCTGGGCGATCCGGCGCTGGTATACCGGGTTGCTCAACCGCAGGTCGTCGTAGGGGTTGGTGATGAACCCGGCTTCCACCAGCACTGCCGGCATACGCGTATGCTTGAGCACGTAAAAACTGCGACGAACCACGCCGTTGTCTACCGACCCCAGACTGGTCACAAGCTCTGCCTGAACCGCCCGGGCCAGCCTTTCCGAACCGTAATAGTAGGTGGTCGGCCCGCTCTTGCTGCGGTCCGGGTTGCTGTCGTTGTGGATGCTTATGAAAATGTCCGCTCGTGAACGGTTGGCGATGATCGTGCGTGCCTCCAGCTGTTCGGCACTCCCGTTTAGGGGAGACTCTGCACCCGTACGGGTCATGATTACCCGCGCCCCTGCCCTTTCCAGTTCGGCCTGGAGATAGCGGGCCGTAGCCAGGACGTTGTCGGCTTCGGTTGTCCCCGAAGGGCCGTGTGCACCGGGATTGTCGCCACCATGGCCTGCGTCCACCACGATGGTGCGGCCCGCGAGGACTGACAGGTTACGATACGGCAGCTGGCTGGCAGAAGGCAACTCCTGCACAGGATCGAAGTTTTCGTAGCTCGCCCCGGTGGTCGGGGACGGCCAAGGCGATCCGTTTCCGCTCGTCCCAGGCGTCCTGCCGGCGGGTCCCCCCAGAAGCAGAAAAACCGCCAGCAGGATCGACAGCAGGTTGTTCACGACGTACCTCCTCACCGGAAGCGATATTCGTTATCAAAGTTGCCAATCCTCCATGCAATTCTGGGTTCACGTGGGAAGGGCAGTTTCAGCTGCCTGCTGTTGAGTGCTTCTCATGAACTTTGCCAGCCGCGGAAGCGTTACATATTCAAGTTTTGGCAATATTGACGGCAGAGGACACCCAAGTTAAGATCGGGTAAGAGGTGGGGTCGGCATGAGGTACGCAAGAAGAACCTGGATCATGGTTGCCTCGACCGTTATCCTGGCGTCGATGATGATGGCCCTGGGGTTAGCTTCCACCTCGACTTCGGCCACGGCTTCCACTGACCCTGCTGCTGGCGAACTGCTGGTGCAGAAGGCACTCGCGTATGTCAAGGACATCAAGGATGCCAGACTGACGGTGGCGGTCGCAACGTTTGATCCTGCCAGTGGCGGGGAGATCGCCAGGATGCGGGGCCAGCTCGAGGCGACGGTCAAACCGCCTGTCGTGCGGCTTCTGTTTCTCGAGCCGATCGCCCTTGCCGACCAACTGGTCATTGTCGATGGCGATGAGCAACAGCTCTATGTATATTCTCCGGTCACCGAGCAAGTGATGGTGCAGCCCTTAAGCCAGGCAGCCGGGATGATGGGGATGGGTTTCCCATATGCCGTGGGCGCTGGCGGCAATATCGAGATCAACAAGCTCCTGCAGATTCCGGCCGCCGGAGATGAAAGGAAATACACTGCTACTTTGGTTCGATATGAGAAATGGAAGGGTACGGAGGTCGGGGTTGTTGACGTAGTCTCAGCGGACTTTCCCGGCCGGCAGCGGCTGTGGATCCTTCGCTCCACCGGGCAGGTGGCACAGATAGAAACCTATGATCAGCAGAATCGCCTGCTGGCCCGGATGGTCATCGAGTCGCTGCAGCGCAACATCGGACTGCAGGCAGTTCAACTGTTGCAATTGCCGAGGGGAGCGCGGATGGTACCCTGAAGGGGCAGAGAGTAGAGAGTATAGAAGCGGCGTAGCGTTCCTCACACTGGAGTTTGAGTCGAGGCGAGTTGATGGGGGAGCCGGGCTGTGCAAGTCCGGCTTCCGTCTTGGAAGGCAACTGGAAGGCAGGTGGCATTATGCAGGTGGCCCGGCTGGCGGTGCGCCGGCCGATTCTCATGTTGATGATCGGGTTGGCCATCGCAGTCTTCAGTGCGGTGGCAGTTCCCCGGTTAGGGTTGGATCTATTACCCAAACTCAATCTTCCGGTTTTAGGGGTTGTAACTATATATCCCAACGCCGATCCGGAAGCTGTCGAGCAAGCCGTTGCCAAGCCCGTCGAGAGCCTGGTACGGACCATTGCCGGGTTGGACCAGGTACACACCATCGCAGTAGAGAACGCCTCCATCACGATTGCCCAGTTCCGGTGGGGAACGAACCTCGACGCCGCCGCCCAGGAATTGACCGACCGTCTGAAGCAGGTGCGGATGACGCTGCCCGATGGGGCGCAGGATCCGACGGTACTCCGTCTTGACCCCACTCAGATGCCCGTGATGATGCTGGGCATCTCCGGCAATATGTCCCCGGCACAACTCACCGGGCGAGTGGAAGCCGATATCCAACCGTTGCTAGAACAGACGCCCGGCGTTGCCCGGGTCAACATCATGGGCGGGACACGCCGGGAGATCCAGGTTCTCTACGATCCGGACAAGCTCGAGCAGTATCGTCTGAGCCCTTCCCTCCTTACCCAGATCATTCAGTTCCAGAACATGTCCGTGCCGGTAGGCAACATCCGCAAGGACGGCAAGGAGTATCCGGCCCGGGTCGGCAGCCGCTTGGCCTCTGTTGACGAATTGAAGGGTCTGGTGGTCGGCATGCGCCCGCAGACCGCCGCAGGCAACCCCCTGGGAGCATTCGGGTTTCTGGTCCCCCAGTTTCTTACGCTGGGTGACGTGGCCGAGGTGCAGGACGGCTTCGAAAGCAGTGGAGGTTTCACGCGGGTGAACGGGCAGCCAGCCGTCCTGGTGGCGATCAACAAGGAGTCGGAGGTCAACACCGTAGTGGTGGCGCGCTCTCTCAGCAGGACGCTGGCGCGGTTGACGGAAGAGCACAAGGATCTTCAGGTGACGACCATATTCGACCAGTCACAATTCATCCAGCTATCCATCCGTGACGTCAGCGTCAACGCCCTGATCGGTGGCCTCCTGGCGATGCTGGTGATTTTCCTTTTCCTGCGGGACGTCTGGAGCACGCTGGTGATCGGGCTGGCGATCCCCTTGTCGGTGCTGGTGACCGGCATTTTCATGTACTTTGGCGGCCTGACCATCAACCTCATGTCTCTGGGCGGCCTGGCCCTGGGGATCGGCATGCTGGTCGACAACTCCATTGTCGTCCTGGAAAGCATCTTCCGCCACTACCAGCTGGGTGAGGAGCGGGTCGAGGCGGCGGTGCGGGGGACGGGGGAAGTACTGGCGGCGATTACCGGTTCAA
>JBLNBY010000301.1:0-2997 GCA_050260295.1 Bacteroidota bacterium | reverse complement strand
GCCCCTGCGGCTGCAACTGGTTCACGAGCACGTCGGCAACCCCGAATTGGCCCGTCCGAGCCAACTCCTGGGAGATCTCATCGAGAAACAGGGAGCTGTACACTTCGACCCCGGGCCCCTTCCCCCAGAAGCTGCTCTTCCCCGGCTGCAGAGCCTCATCGAGCAAATCCCGCAGCAACACCGCTTCCAATTGTGCCGCCGCCCAACGAAGCCGATCCTCCTCACCCTGTACCCAGTCCAGTTCGGGCACGACGCTTCGATCCGCTAGTATGCGGGCAAAGGACGGTTTTTCACCGCTGGCCACTGATCCACCCTGCCGGCTGGCGGCAGGCGCAGACGCCGACGTACCACGCCAGCTGCTCGGACCAATGGCCTGCATTGGCTGAACCTGCCCCACTCCGGTACTCACTCCACCACCAGCTCCCCGTAGAGTGCACCTGCAGACTTGATGGCCTGCAGAATGGCGATCAGATCCCGGGGCGTGGCCCCGAGAGCATTCAATGACGACACCAATTCGGAAAGAGAAGCCTGGCCTTCGATAAGCTGCAGCGCCCCCGATTCCTCGTTCACCTGGATTTGATCACCCACGGGGACGACCGTCACGGATGGTGAGGCAGGAGTAATCGCTGCAGCGGTGGCGGTGCCAGCGTCCGTTCCCGCGGCAGTCGTACCTGCCACCGGGACTTCAACAACTTGCGGGTGGATACTGACCCGCAGGTTCCCGTGGGCTACCGCCACGGGGGCCACCCGCACGTCAGCGCCAATTACGACCGTGCCCGTCCTTTCGTTGATTACGACCTGAGCCGTCCGCGCCGGCTCGAGCGCGAGCTCCTCGACCATGGCAATAAAGCCGACCGGGTTGGTGAGAAACGGCTCCGGAATCATCACTTTGACAGTGGCGGCGTCCTGGGCAACGGCTGTTCCGGGCCGAAAGGCTCTGTCGATAGAGGCGGCCAGCCTGCTGGCCGTGCCGAAGTCGGGCCGGTTAAGTATCCATTCCAGCTGACCATCATTTCCCAAAGTGAAGGGTATCTCCTGCTCAACCAGGCCGCCACCTGGCACACGGCCCACGGTCGGATGGTTCTTCTGGACTCCAGAACTTCCGCCCCCAGCACCTGCACCGGCCGAGAATCCGCCCACCGACACCGAACCCTGGGCTACCACATACACCTGTCCGTCGGCGCCCGACAACGGTGTCTGCAGCAATACTCCTCCCTGCAGTGAACGGGCGTCACCAAGGGACGAGACCGTGACATCGATCCGATCCCCGCTGCGCACGAACGCGGGCAGCTCGGCCGTCACCATCACTGCCGCTACATTGCGGGCTCGCAGCTGACTCTCGGCGAGGCTCACCCCCATGCGGTCCAGGAGGTTGGCTGCCATGCGAGCAGTCAAACCGTTGCCGCCGGAATCGCCCGTGCCGGCCAGCCCCACCACCAGTCCGATGCCCATTACCTGATTGGGACGGTTGGTGACCAGGCGGGCGACATCCCTCACCCGCACGAGTAGGCCCGCGCCGGTGATCGGAGAGAGCTGTCCCGGCGCTGGCGTAGCAGCAGTCTCGGCGCCCAGGACCGTCCCGCACATCATCGGTGTACCAGCCAGGACCAAGCCAACGAGCAGCAACCAAGCCACAAGGATGCGGCTGAACCGGCTAGTCAGCACCCATCCTGGCATCACGCGAGAATTGAGCCTTCTCGTCATCGGCGACCCTCCCCGCACCTGCGGTGGCAGTTCAACAAAGCCTTCAAAACAGCCAATTCAAAGCTTTGGTCAGCAAGCCCGGTTCCTGCTTCTCATTCAGCATGCCTTCACCGGACAGCACTATCTCGGCATCAGCCACGTAGGTCGACAGGACGGTATTGTCCGGCCGTACGTCCCGGCTGCGAACCAGCCCCGACACCTTGAGCTCCTGCTTCTCTCCATTCACGACGATGGTCTGGCGGCCCTCGATCCGTAGAACGCCGCCAGGCATGACTTCCACGACCTGCACTGTCAGCCGGGCAGTCAAGGATCCCGCCCGGGCGGTTTCACCCTGGCCTTCGTTGTAGTCCTTGCCGCCAAGTCCAAGGAGCGGAATATACCGCAGAAGCAGCCCGAGGCCCCCGACCTGCGCACCCCCGTCCTGGCTGTTGCTGCTCTCGGCCCGCTGCGAGGCGCTGGTCTCCTCGACGATCACCAGGGTCAGCAGATCCCCGGGTTGGCGGGGTCTCAGGTCTGCGTACCATCCTACCTGCTGGCCCTGAGACTCGGCCTTCTGCCACAGCGAAGCAGCTTCGCTTCCGGCTGCCAGAATCGCCCCCATCAGCGCCAGCAGGCTGGCCGTGCCAAGATAGGACCAGAGTCGAAACTTCCGCACGCTCGCCGCCCCCCTCTGTCAGTTCGTTCCGACGTCCACTGCCGGCACCGGCCCGTCGGGTGTTACCCGTACCGTCACGACCTGCCCGGTGTCTACGTTGCGGCTGCGAATCAGTGATCCGATCCGGCCATCTTCCATCGCTTCCAGGAGAACTGTCACCGTCACCCAACCACTCCGCAACTCGGCGGTAAACCTGTCGCCACGCCGCAGTGCCAACGGTGCGGACAGCAAAGACGCCCGCAGAGGTTCACCACCGGCAATTCCGCGCCGCAACTGGCGGCCGATGGCGTCTTCTGGGCGGGTCAGCACCCCCTGCATCGCTGAGATGCTGCTACTATCCACCAACCGGAGCTCCACGTCTTCCGGCCCAAGCAGCTTACCGGTGGGCAAATCCGAACGGGCTACTACTACCTCGACGTTAGCCCTCAGTTCACCGTATACGGTAACCGGATACGCTCTTTCGTCTGCTCCCAGCCGCAGGCGGGCAAAGAGCGTGAAGCGGCCCGGGACCGGAACCCATGAACCCAGTTCCCAGGTCCATCCCGCTCCTACCGGGATGCGCTCGAGCCCGATCATCTGCTCGATCGTCACCTGCCAGCTGGCTCCCGATGGGCGACCCTCCCGCTCCGCTCGGGCCC
>JBLNBY010000300.1:0-4450 GCA_050260295.1 Bacteroidota bacterium | reverse complement strand
CATCGTGACGGGCCGTTCAGGAGTCAAGAGCTACACTGATACATTCCAGCCCAAGTGGGCAGCCGCCTTTGGCAACGGCACGCGCCAGCCCAACTATATCAACCTGATCTTTGCGGGCCGGCAACTCCGCATCATCAGCCAGTACGTCGACGGTACGGTCATCGACGATGTGGTCATGACGAAGTAGTGAGGCATGCTTTGGTTCAGCCGTTCTGGCTTGGCGGCACAAGATCGCCCAAGGCATCAACCAGCTCCTGCCAGGTAGCCTGGGCCATCTCACCCCGCCGGGTGAAACCCTCACCTGTAACCTGAAGCAGGACGCTGAGGGCGTCCGCCTGACCCGCACTGGCCGGTACCGGCACGATTTCCACCGGCAGCTGGCTGGCGGTCGCGCTGGCGGCAGTCGCACCCGTCGCACGATCGGTAGGACGAGGCAGAAGCCGGACTTTTGCAAGCTGTGTGGAAGCGCTCGTCGCTCCGGGCGTCTGCACCGAGCCGCCCACTTGCGTCACACGGTCGAAGCGCAGCGAGCTCAGTGCATTCCAGAGTCGACCCAACTTCGGGCTATCCGCGCTCGGGGCCTGCTTGGCTTGACCGTCCACCAAAACTTGCCAGGACTGGTGGGATCGAGCTACCAACCGGTACTCATGTCCCTGGGCAGTCCAGACGATCTCCTGCAGCCGTGTGCCGAGATCCTGACCCCATCCCCAGTCGGAAGGCAGGATCAGCCGGGTGACCAGCCCAAACCAGTTGTCACCGTTGCTTCGTACACTTTCAAGACGCCAGGCATCCACCGCATAAACGGCCGGATCATCGGCCGCCCGGGCATAGACGACACTCCCGTCGGGCGAAGTATCGCCGATATGGAGCACATAAGCCAGCGGTACGGCCCGGGTATTGGCCGTTTCACCTGCCCCGCTTGCATTAGCACCGGCCTGACCTTCGTCCAGCCAGACGATTACTTCGGCGCGGGGGTTATCGAGCCCGTATTCGGCCAGGTTACCCTCATCAACCACCATTTGCGCCCGCAAGTTGGCCAAATCAGCCAGGATAGCCTGCACCCGGGTGGAATCTGCGGGGAGAGTCTGAGGCGTCAGCAGCTGCCAGCGGGTTTCCGGATTGCCCGCCGCGCTCAGGCCGGACAACTTCTCCGCTTCGATCGCCACCGCCCGCTGCGCAGGTGAATCATCCCAGAGTATCCTGATCCGCCGCACCCGGGCCGTCTCAAACTCGCTGACCTGGAGGTCCCGCAGGGAAGCAGCCTCCCCCAGCAGCGGGTCGAGGTCGTCAGCCGGCAGGGTAAAGATGCCGGGACGGGCAGGAGTATAGACGTAGTACCCAGCCGGCGTATCGGCCCAGGCGGTTATCGGGGTGGGATTACCAACCCTGATCTCTTGTTCAACGACTTGGCCTTCCTTCCCGTCGTTTCCCTCGACCAACCGCACGCGCACCACCGCCCGTGGTTTGTCGAGACCGTAGGTGGCAAGTACCGAACCCTGTGCTTCTTGGTCAGCGTCGGCCTCTAGTTCGCTGGCGCTGCGGACCTCGGCCTGGGGCACGGGCTCAGCCAGTGTCCGTGCCAAGCGGTCCAGTGTGACGCCGTCGGCCGGAGCATTCAGGGGCGACTGGAGCAACCAGTCCACCTCCCGCTCCGGCGTGCGGTATGTTGCGAACGGAACCTTGGCAATGCCCTGGAAACGAGGTACGGGTGCATAAGCCGCCTGACTCACTGACTGGTCCGCGCTGCCTGACTGGGCCACCGGCTGCCTGCCGACCGCAGCCTCTGCCGTATTCTGGCCGTTGTCCTGACTGCGAACTGCTACCAGAGCCTGTCTTTCGGGCTCACCCGGGTATTCCACCCGGATCTCCTGCACCTGCGACGCCTCTGCCTGCCAGAAAGGCGGCAACAGCTTCTGGCCATCCGCAGCGGTTGAACCGGCCGGGTTCGCCTCTCTACCTATCCATGCATATGCAGCCAGGCCGGCAAAGACCGCCAGCACGGCGCCCGTCGCCAGCCACCGCTCGAGCCGGTTACGGCGGGGCTTGCGTCCAGGCTGATTAGAAGTCCGCCTCGTCACAAGGCTCGCCTCCTCCACCAGGTCAGGCCACCCACCAGCATCAGAGCCAACGGTATGATCACAACGAAGCCGTAGAACATGTTCCAGATGATCCTTGGCGTCAGGGTAATCGCCGGGTACTCGAATACCTTGGGCCTGATGCTGATCAGGCTCTTGCGTCCGGTGAGCCAGTTGAGCGCGTTCAGGAAGAAGTCCCGGTTCCCCTGGAAGTCAAGGAATTGCCCCCGGATGAACGTCGAGTTGCCCACCACTACTGCGAGCGGCTGCAGCTCTGCCTGCGAGTCCGCGGCATCAGCATCACTGCCGGCACCGGCATTACCAGCGCTACCCGAGGTCATGACCGTCTGCGCTACCCGTCCTTCCACCGCTACCGCCAGGGCGAACGGTCCAACGGGGTCACCCTGGTCTTTCTTTACCTCGACACGTTCCTGTACCTTCTCTCCCCAGGCTTCGGAGCTGGTCTCCAGCAGCGTCGTCGTCCTGATCCCGTTGCCTGCTCCCGCTGGTGCTGTATCTCCTTCCGCCGCTCCCTGCCCCGGCTGTCCCTCGACCTCGAGACCAACCGACCGCGGCAACAGTACCTCCATCCGCCGCTCCGCCAGAGGACTGGTAATCGGGTGATCGAGCAGTTTGGGCATGGGCGACAAAACATCGAAGAAGACCGCCCGGGCCGGGTCGACCACGAGACTGGAGGTCACCTTCACGCCCAGTTCACTCGCAAGGTTGCCCCAACCGGGAAGCGCCCGCGTAACCGGGTCGAGCATCAGCAAGAGTTTGCCACCCGTCTGAACGAAACTGCGCAACACCTCGAGCTCCTGGTCACCCAGGTCGGTCTGGGGTCCGGCGACCACGACGACCGAGGTGTCGGCCGGCACGCTGCCGGTTTGTGCCAGGTTGAAGAACTCGGTGGAGTATCCCTCGCCCTCGAGATCCTCGGTGAGGAAAGCCAGCTCGTCTTGAGTGGTAACTTCCCCGTGGCCGGTCAGGAAAGCTACCTTGCGTTTCTGCTCCTGACCCAGCTCGAGAATGGCCCGGGTGACCGCCTGTTCACCGCTGAATTCGGTCGAATACCCATCCGACGCAGTCATATACAGGCTGTCCGGGGTGATCTTCCGCGTCTGCTCGCCCTGTTGAACTATGATCGTGTCATATTGCTGCACCCCGTACTGCTGTGCGAGCGACGGTTCACGCAGCGGATCGACGATGGACACTTTCACCCGGCTGGAAACCTTCCCGTAAGCCCTGAGAAGATCGGGCACGGGCGAGCCCCCGCCGGTCTCCACAAAGGCAGTTATTTCAACCGGTCCCTGAATCTGTTCCTGCAGCACCTGCCGTGTCTGATCGGAGAGGGTGAACCGCCCTTCCGCCGACAGGTCGAGCTGCCAGGGAGTGCGGGCGGCCAGAACGTTGACCACGACCAGGATACCGACCAGGGCAGCGGCGAGCAGCATAGATTGAGCCCCTGTCTCGAGGGAACGCCACAGGCGCCGGCCCAGGTTGCGGCTGGCAAGGAAGAGGAAACCGGCGATCAGGGCAACGTAGTAGATGAGGTGCGGGGTGGCTATCAGCCCTTCGCTGAAGCTGACGAAGTGGGTGATGGCCGACAGGTTGCTGAGCACCGTACCGACTCCGCCACCAAGCGCATCACCCGCCCACTGGAGCAGCCAGATGAGCAAGAGAATACCGAAGCCGCTCACCGCCGCGATCACCTGGTTGTCGGTGAGGGTCGAGGTGAACATGCCGACGGCGATGAACGCCGCTCCCAGCAGCAAAAAGCCTATGTAGCCGGCAATCACCGGACCGGTCTGGGGTGTGCCAAACAGATACAGAACCAGCGGGTAACCAGCTGTCAGAAGCGACATGCCGAGGAAGAGAGTGAGCGCCGCCAGATACTTGCCGACGACGATCTGCCCCAGGCTGACGGGAGAGGTCAGCAACAACTCGGCCGTACCCTTCGCCTCTTCGTCCGACCAGAGCCGCATGGTCAGCACCGGCATGAGGAAGATCAGGACTATGGTGGTATTGCCGAAAAAGCCGGCGAGCGAGGCAACACCCGATGTCACCACCGTAGCCCAGAAGAAGTATCCGCCAAGCGCCAGGAAAACTCCAGCCAGGACGTAAGTGAGCGGCGCGACGAGAAAGGCGCGCACTTCCTTACGATAGATGGTCCACAATCCGCTCACCGGGAGTTCACCCCTTCTTCACCGATACCCGCCTCAGACTCCTGGGGCTGTTGCTGCTCTGTCCGTTCCGGCTCTTCCGAACCGGGCGCAACGGCATGGGCCTGCTCCTCGGTCACCAGTTGCAGAAAGACGTCTTCCAACGAGACCCGGGCGGGGCTGAGTTCCACGATGGGCAGGCGCGCGTCCGCC
>JBLNBY010000299.1:0-3152 GCA_050260295.1 Bacteroidota bacterium | reverse complement strand
TAGGCGTTCTTCCTGCTCCGCCCGGGACAGGGGCAGAACCTCAAGCACCGCCCGCAGGTTCTCTTCCACGGTCAGCTTGCGGAAGATGGAGGACTCCTGGGGCAGATAGCCCACCCCCAGGCGTGCTCGCCGGTGGATGGGCCAGCCCGTCACATCCTGGTCGCCGATGGAGACCCGCCCTCCGTCAGGCTGCTCGAGGCCGACCAGCATGTAGAACGTGGTGGTCTTGCCGGCACCGTTCGGGCCAAGCAGCCCCACTACCTGTCCCCGATCGACGGCCAGGCTGATGCCGCCCACCACGGTCCGTCCGCCGTACCGTTTGACGAGCCCTTCGGCCTGGATTTGCACCTCAGCCACCGCTCCCGTCACCGCCACCGCTCCCGCGACCGATTCCACTTCCCGCACTTTCGCCGCCGATAAAGAGTTCAAGGCAGGCCATCCCCCTCCCTGCCTCATTTCTCTGGAATCCCTGGCAGGCCGTGCTCACGGTACCAAGTAAGCGTTTTGGCCAACCCTTCTGCCAGCGTTGTGGCTGGCTGCCAGCCCAGAACCGACACCGCCCGGCCGTTGGCCAGGCTGCTGCGCTGGATCTCACCCGGGCGAGGCGCCTCATAGACGAAGGGAAGGTCGCTGCCGGCCTGTTCGGCCAGGGTGCGGGCCAACTCATTCACGCTGATCTCCCGGCCCGTCCCCACGTTGACCACCAGTTCACCCGGCAGCTCCGGATTTGCCGCCCTCAGGTTCGCTGCCGCCACGTCTCCAACATAGACGAAATCCCGGGTCTGAGACCCGTCACCAAAGATCACCAGGGGTTTACCCCGCACGACCCGGTCGGCAAATATCGCCACTACGCCCCCCTCACCGGAACTATCCTGGCGGGGGCCGTAGACGTTGGCGTACCGCAGCACCGCGTAGTGCAGCCCATAGAGGACATGGTAGATGGCAAGATAACGCTCCACCGTAAGTTTCGAAAGTCCGTACGGCGACAGGGGGGCAAGCGGATGCTCCTCGGGAAGGGGGATGACCTGCGGTTCACCATAAACTGCAGCGGAAGAGGCATATACCACTTTCGGCAGCCCCGCTTCCCGGCAGGCCTCGAGGAGCCGGAGGGAACCTTCGATGTTGATGCGGGCATCCTGTACCGGATCGGCTAGTGAACGGCTTACTTTCACCTGTGCTGCCTCATGGAAGACGACATCCGGCTCGATCTGCCGGATAATATCGGGCAGTTGGGAGTCGAGCAGGCTCAAGCGGTAAAACTGAACTCCGGGCGGGAGGTTCTCCCGTTTCCCGGTGGACAGGTCGTCGATGACCGCCACCCGATGTCCTTTCGCCAGCAGCAATTCAACGACGTGAGATCCGATGAAACCTGCTCCTCCGGTTACCAGCGCGCGCACGGGCGCTTCCTCCTGTCTATTGGCGGGTGTCTTCCTTGCCGGTGTCGCTACCGGCCGGTATCTTCCCTGCCGGTGTCTTTATTCACCGGCTTCCGTGTCGTTCCGCCGGCGCCTGCAACCGCAGCTCCCGGCGTAGTGCAGCGTAGTAGGCGTGCTGAATCTTGACCCAGGCAACCGTCTCGAATAGCCGCCTGTGGCCGGCGGCTTCTGCCCGGGCCAAAAGCCGGTTTGCCCAGGCCGTTTCGGGCCAGTTTCCCAAAGCAATCATCCGTTCGATGGCAAAGATCAGCCGGCTGAGGGGAATCTTGCGGCGGACGGCCACGGTTGGGTGTTTCCGGTAGAAGACGAGGGCACTCTGCGCCCTTTGAACTTCCCGGCGGCAGACCCGCTCGACGTCGGCCGCGCGCAAGGGCGGCTTGTAATGGAAGCCGGCTGCCTCGGGAACCCATATGGCCCTCAGTTTCTCCGGCAGCGCCCTCAGTCTTTCCCCCAGTTCGAGATCCTCCCACCAAGCGTAACTGCTCAGCTCGGCGTCGAAAAGCCCTGCCGCCAGCAAGTGCTCCTTGGCGATGGACGCGTTCGTGGTGGCGAAAAAGCCACGGCTCATGTCCGACAGCCTTGCCCGCTGTTGCCGGGCGGCGGCAATGTCCAAGGTTTCGACTTGTATCACAGGACCATGGACGATCAGGTTGTCGCCGCAGGCTTGGCTCTTCAGATGCCCGGCCACCAGCCGGCGGCTGGGGATCAGATCGCTGTCGATGAAAAGGATGAGGGGAGCGTTCGCCACTTCGACGCCGATGTTTCTGGCCACCCCCGGGCCGCTGTGCGAGCCGGTGATCAGCCGGAGCGGAAACGGCAGGGAGGCGGAGAGAGCCGACAGAGCCTCAGGAGTTCCATCCGTTGAACCGTCGTCTACGATGACCACCTCAAAAACGGGTGAGCCCTGCTCGAGACCGGCATCTTCCTGGTCACACAGGCCGCGGAGGACGGTTGTGACCACCTCACGGCGGTTGTAGGTCGGAATGACTATGCTGATCCGGGTTGACTGATTCACGCTCGACCGGTCCGTAGGGCTCAACTCCTTGCAAGATCGTCGGCGATCGCCCGGGCGATGGCGTCCAGTGCCCGGGCACCGGGGTCTCCCATACGCTCTCTCCCGGCAGCAGCCATCCGGGCTCGGCGGTCGGGATCATCCCGTAGTGCGATCGCTGCCCGGGCCACCGCCTCCGGGAAGTCGGGACAGAGCTCGAGCGCTGCCCCCAGCAGCCGCTGCTGTGCCCGGGCAAAACGGTCCGTATACTGCAAACGGCCCCCCGGAAAGGCGATCACGGGTATGCCGAGTGCCACGGCCTGTTCGTGGGCGGTGCCTGCCAACCCGATCACAATCTCCGCCCGCCCCAAGAGTTCGGGAAAATCGACTATCTCGATGGGCGGACCGTCATCCACGTCATCTGCGGCAGCGCCGGCATGTGTCCCGGCCGTATCGCGATCGGGAGTCTGAACTGCAATCCTACCTGCCCAACCCGGAGCCGCTGCCACCGTAAAACGCCATCCGCCGTCTGGCCGCAGGCTCATGATGGCCCGAGCAACTGCCAGTAGTTTCTCCAGATTCTCCCTGCTGTCCTGCCGGCTTCCGGGGAGCAGCCCGACTGTAAAGCCCTCTTCGGTCACCAGGTCGGATGGTGGCCGCTCCTGACGCCGCCGCCAGCCTTCCGCCGCGCCGCCCACGTCGAGCAGCGGATTGCCCAGGTACGT
>JBLNBY010000298.1:0-6593 GCA_050260295.1 Bacteroidota bacterium | reverse complement strand
CAAGGCATTCACAGGCTACTTTTGGTTCTACCTGCGGCGGATGTCAGTTGTGCCAACTGGTCACCGAGTGAACGGTAGATGAGAGCCAATGCCACCTCGACATGTTCTCGCGTCAGCCCTCCCTGCCAGTACAGCGTGAAAGGTGGCCGAATAGGTGCATCTGCCGTCAATTCCAGGGATGCTCCCTGCACGAACGTTCCGGCGGCCATGATCACCATATCCTTATATCCCGGCATCGGCGCCGGCTCGGGGCGAACATGGGAGTCGATGGGACTTGCTGCCTGCACAGCCTGTGCCGCCCGGATCAGCACTTCGGCTGTGGGGAAACGAATGGCTTGGATGATATCCGTCCGCAGCGCGTCTGCCGTCGGGCAGACCTCCCATCCCAGCCTTGTGAAGAATGCCGCCGCCAGAATGGCACCACGCACCGCCTCACCGACTGCGTGCGGAGCGAGGAAGAACCCCTGTAGGATGGGACGGGCAAAGTCGAAGTATGGCCCGACCTCCGCACCCACTCCGGGGGCGGTCAACCGTGCTGCCGCCCTATCCACGAGATCCTGCCGCCCTACCAGGTACCCGCCGGCGGGGGCAATCCCGCCTCCCGGGTTCTTGATCAGCGACCCGGCGACCAGATCGGCCCCCACCACCGACGGCTCTCGC
The DNA here is from genome assembly GCA_050260295.1 of Bacteroidota bacterium. Taxonomy (GTDB): domain Bacteria; phylum Bacillota; class Limnochordia; order Limnochordales; family DUMU01; genus DUMU01. Next base: position 5,933 of record JBLNBY010000298.1, on the reverse strand, counting down.
GTCTCGACGAATTCGCCATAACAGTTGTCGACAATGATCACGACGTCGGGTCTGACCTTTCGCACCGCTGCAATGATGGCTCCAATGGCCGCTATCGGCAGTGACGGGCGGGCCGCATATCCCCGGGAGCGTTGCAACAGCAGGGCACGCGTCCGCGTCCCCACTGCGTCTGCTACTTCCCGTGCCATCCTCTCCACCGCCGTGTCCATGACCAAGGAAGTGTCGAGCTCGTCCTGGACGGCAATGGGTACCTCCCTGTAGCTGACCCCAAGTTCCCGCAGATTGCCAGGGGCTTCCCTACCCGACGCGTCCGGAGCGATACCGATCACTGCCGCCATCGTGTCGTAGGGCCGGCCGAGAGCTAGTAACTCGTCCCCCGGGCGCAGCACCCCAAAGAGGGCACAAGCCAGTGCATGGGTTCCCGAAACGATCTGGGGACGAACGAGGGCTGCTTCGGTCTGGAAGTAGTACGAGTAGATCTTCTCGACGGCTTCCCGGGCAGCGTCGTCGTAGCCATATCCTGTGGTCCCGCTCAGTTCATACTGGGCGACTCCTGCTTTCTGAAAGGCAGCGAGCACCCGCATTTGGTTCCGGCGGACCACCTCATCCACGCCAGCCCACATTCGCTGCACCACTTCCGACTCACGCACTTCGGCGACCAGCCGGAGTGCTTCCTTTCCCACCGGCTCGTCCCACCAGTCGGGGCCGTCGCCGCGGTTCGCCCTGTCCTCTGCCCCAGTCTGCAGGCCATCAGAGACTGCGTCTCGTCCTCGATCCAGTCCTTGATCCCCTTGATCCAGCACTTGATTCGGTTCCTTTCCCAAGCCGTCGTTGCGCTTTGCCTCAGCTCTAGGATTTTACCACAGCTTGGGCCGGCACCCCGCCTTCAGCGTCCGACCGGGAACGTGTAGCCTGCTTCAGTGTGCGAACCAACTCACCAAGCTCCGCTCGGGTCTGGCAACGGACGAGGGCAGTACCGACGATCACGCCGTCGGCTCTGCGGCCAAAGCTCTGGACGTCACCAGGGGTTGAGATCCCGAAGCCCAGACATACCGGCAGTCCGCTCGCCTCGCGGGCCTGCTCCAAGAGTTGGTCGATCGGGTTGCCGATCGGGTGGTCGGTCGCGTGACGGCCAACCGAACTGCTCACCATTCCGGAAGCCTGGTTTCCCAGGCTGCTGCCCGTGACTCCAGTGACCGACACACAGTAAACAAACCCGCCGTGTCCTGGCAGCACTCGCCGCATCCGTTCGTAGGGGGTCGTCGGGGCGGCAAACGGGATCAAGTCCAACCCATGGCTTCGGCAGATGGAGAGCATCTGTTCCTCCTCTTCCGGCGGCAGGTCGGGGATGATCAAGGCGTCCGCCCCTTCCGCCACGGCACGGGCCACGAATGCTTCCGCCCCCACCTGCAGCACTGGGTTCACATAGGTCATGATTGCCAGGGGAGTCTCCAGGTGATCCTCCCGCAACTGCCGCAGAATCTGCCACAGCCATGCGAGGCGGAAGCCGGCCGCCAGGGCTCGCTGCCCGGCTGCCTGGATGACCGGTCCATCCGCGAGGGGATCGGAGTAAGGAATGCCGAGTTCCAGAGCATCGACACCCCCGGCCAGGGCCGCTTCGCACCGCGCGAGCGACTCGGAAAAACCTGGATCACCGACGGTCAGGTAACCGATGAGCGCCTTCTCCCGCTGTGCTTGCAGACGGGCAAACATCTGTGCGAAACGGGTCATTCCCGTTCACTCCCCTTTTCCTCTTCCTGTTGCTGCAGGTAACGTTGGAGAATCTCCACGTCCTTGTCCCCTCGCCCTGACAAAGAGACCACCACAGTTGCCCCCTCCGGGAGTCGCAGGTGTTCGAGGTAAGCCAGGGCATGGGCGCTTTCCAGGGCCGGCAGGATTCCCTCGGTCTGACAGAGCCGGGTAACCGCGTCCACCGCCTCCTCGTCCGTCACTGCGACATACTCGGCCCGTCCGGCGGTGCGCAGGTAGGAGTGCTCGGGACCGACCCCCGGGTAATCCAGCCCGGCGGAGATCGAATAGGCGGGGATGACTTGCCCTTCGTCAGTCTGCAGCAGGAATGAGTATGCGCCGTGCAGCACTCCCGGGCGGCCTGCCGATAGGCTCGCGGCATGTTCACCCGACGCTATACCTTTGCCGGCTGCCTCCACACCGATAAGACGGACATCCTTATCGTCAATGAAGGGATGGAAGAGCCCGATGCTGTTTGAACCGCCGCCTACACACGCCAGGCAGACGTCGGGGAGTTTCCCGGTAGCCGTGAGGACCTGCTCCCGCGCCTCCCGGCCGATGACTGCCTGGAAGTCCCGCACCATGCGGGGATAGGGATCAGGCCCGACTACTGAGCCGATTACATAGTGCGTGTCCCGTACCGAGGTCACCCACTGCCGGATGGCTTCGTTGCAGGCATCTTTGAGGGTGCGAGTGCCTGTAGTAACCGCAATCACTCGCGCTCCCAAAAGCTGCATGCGGAAAACGTTGAGTCGCTGGCGCTGCGTATCCTCTTCACCCATGTAGATATCACACTCGAGGCCCAGCAGGGCGGCGGCGGTGGCGGTAGCGACCCCGTGCTGACCGGCGCCCGTCTCGGCAATGATCCGCCGCTTGCCCAGGCGCTTGGCGAGGAGCACCTGACCCAGGGCGTTGTTGATCTTGTGAGCCCCGGTGTGACAGAGGTCTTCCCGCTTGAGATAGATGTGGAAACCATAGTGGGCGCTCAGGTTGGCCGCGTAGGTGAGCGGGGTCGGGCGCCCTACGTACTCTCGCAGCAGCGACTCATATTCGGCAAGGAATTCGGGGTCGCGGCGAGCTTCCTCGTAGGCGGCGGTCAGTTCATCCAGTGCTGGCATCAGGGTTTCCGGAACGAAACGCCCCCCAAACGGGCCAAAGTGCCCCCGTTCGTCTGGGAGGGTGTATACGGCCACGTTGGTTTTCATTGTTTTCAGACTCCTCTCTGCGGCTCGGCCTGCACGTTCCCATCGTCAGCGGCCAGTGCCGAGTCGGCCCTGCGCGCCGCCTCGATGAATTGGCGGATGAGTTCAACGTCTTTCCTGCCATTTGCTTCCACACCCGAGGAGACGTCGACGAAATCCGGCCGGGCCTCGGAGCAGGCCACTTCGACATTCCGGGGGTCAAGGCCTCCCGCCAATCCCCACGGAAGAGGCAACTCACCGGTGCGGCGAGCGGCAGCGAGGGTTGCGAGCGGACTCCACTCGAGGCGGGCCCCATTGCCGCCCGGAAGTGCGCCTTGACGATCGACCAGCAACGCATCGGCCAAACCGGCCCGGACCAGTTCTTGGGCCAAGCGTGGAAGCTGATCCACGGCCTCGGCAGCATGGCTGAACGCCCGGCCCAAGAGAATACGGGTCGCCAGGCCTTTTGCTTCCAGGCGCCGGCGCAGTTTCTCCAGGTAGAACGGGTCTTCCTTTCCCTGTAGTTGAACCACATCCAGCCCCAGCTCGCTGGCAAGAAACACGACCTCTTCCACCGGGGCATCCACGAAAAGCCCCACGATCAGCGGGCATCGTCCCGCGCCTACTCCGCTGCGCAGACCCTGCACCAGCCGTAGCGCCTGCCCACGCGGCACGAAGCGGCGGCTTGGCGGGTAGAAGACCAGTCCCACAGCGTCTGCTCCCGCATCTGCGGCCGCCCGTATCGTCTCCTCGTCCCTGAGACCACAGATCTTCACCCCGACGCGGCGACCGGACGGGTTGAAGAGATGGACCCGTCTGCCGGCCAGAGCGAGCCTCCGCAGATGGTCGGCCGGATCGGCGGCACGCAGGACGGATTCGCCGACCAGCACCGCGCGGACACCCAGGTCCGGCAGACCCGCGACGTCCGCGGGCTCCCGGTAGCCGCTTTCGGCCACGACCACATGGTCTTTCGGTACCAGAGGGGCGAGCTTGCGAACCTGCCGCAGGTCGGTTCGCAGGCTCTCGAGATCGCGGTTGTTGATCCCGATGAGCCTGGCGCCGCTCGCCACCGCCGCCGGCAGTTCGTCAGGGGTATGGACCTCTACCAGGGCATCCATCCCAAGCTCATGGGCCAGGCCCACGAGGTCGGCCAACTGCGCCGGGGAGAGGAGCCGGACGATGAGCAAGACGGCGTCGGCCCCGTACAGGCGGGCCTCATAAATGGTATAAGGTTCAACATGGAAGTCCTTGCTCAAAAGCGGGCGGCCCGTTACCTGCCGCACCCGGGCCAGGTCCTGCGGACTTCCCCCGAAGTGTTGCTCCTCGGTGAGAACCGAGAGGGCGGCTGCCCCGCCTCCCTCGTAAATACCGGCCATGGCCTCGAGGTCCAGATCCGGCCGGATCGCTCCCGCCGAGGGCGAATACCGCTTGAGCTCGGCGATCATGGCCAACCGCCCCTGCGACGGTACGGAGGCTGCAAGCAGCGCCTCGCTGAACCTGCCCGGTTGGCGCCGGGGCAGGTCGGCTACCCGGGCTTTGAGCCCGGCCAGTGGGAGGAGTCTCCGGGCCGCCTCGGTCTGCCGGCGGCGGGCTTCCACGATGCCAGCGAGCACCGCCATCAGCCTGCCACCTCCTGCCGGCCGGCGGTCACCGTTGTGTCGCTGTTTCGTTCTGCGGCTACCCGGGTGAACTGGATCAGATGCTCCAGGCGGGCAAGGGCAGCGCCGGAGTCGATGCTGGTGGCTGCGAGGCGAACACCGTCGGCAAGATCCCCGGCCTTCCCGGCCACGAGCAGTGCGGCGGCGGAGTTGAGCAGGACTACGTCCCGAGCCGGCCCCTTCCGCCCTGCCAGCACCTGGCGGATTATCTGGGCGTTCTCCCGTGCATCCCCTCCTACGATGGCGCTTGGCGCCTGCCGCTTCAGCCCCACCTCTTCCGGAGCTACATGCCCCAGCTCAACTCTTCCCTGGTGCAGGCGGGCAACCAGTGACGGACCGCTCAGGGACAACTCATCGATACCATCCGCTTCACCGTGTACTACAAGGGCTCCCTGGACTCCCAACCGCGCCAGAACGTGGGCCAGCGGTTCAACCCAACGGGGTTCATAGACGCCGACTACCTGGAGTTGAGCGCCAGCGGGGTTGGTCAACGGACCAAGGAGGTTGAAGATGGTACGAATTCCGATCTCCCGTCGCGGGCCGGCGGCAAAGCGCATGGCCGGGTGGAAGACCGGGGCGAAGAGAAAGCCGATGCCAACCTCGTCGATGCATCTCTCTACCGCCGCGGGGGGCAGGTCTACAGCAACGCCCAGAGCTTCCAGCACGTCGGCACTCCCGGCGGCACTGGAGACGGCCCGGTTTCCGTGTTTCGCGACCGCCACTCCTGCTCCGGCCACCACCAGGGCCGACGCCGTCGAGATGTTGAAGGTATGGGCCCCATCCCCGCCCGTACCGCAGGTGTCCACGAGCGGAGTAACCCGGGGGTGGATGCGGTGGGCGTTGTCGCGCATGGTCCTTGCCGCCCCGGCGATTTCATCCACCGTCTCTCCCTTCAGGCGCAGGGCGGTGATGAAGGCAGCAATCTGCGAGGGAGTGGCTTGACCGGACATCACCTCTCCCATGGCCTGAGCGGCTTCCTCCTCATTCAGGGATTCGCCCCGGATGATACGGGCGATCGCCTCTTTAACCTTGCTTACGGTGACAGTGCTCGGGGTGCTAGTGCTGCTCATGCTCGTACTGCTCGTGCTCGTACTGCTCGTGGTGCTCATGCTGTCAGCGCCTCCCTTTCGTGAGCCTCGGCAAGGGTCAGGAAGTTGGCAAGCATCTGCCTGCCGGTGGGCGTGAGAATGGACTCCGGATGAAACTGAACCGTCTCGATCGGCATCGTACGATGACGCAGGCCCATGATCTCTCCATCGTCCGCTTCGGCAGTGATGACCAGCTCAGGCGGGAGTGCGTCCCGGACAGCAACCAGCGAATGATACCTAGTCGCCTCGATCTCGGG
>JBLNBY010000297.1:0-4257 GCA_050260295.1 Bacteroidota bacterium | reverse complement strand
CCCAGTTTGGCAGGAGCGGCCGGGCACCCCTCGGGGATTTGGGTACGCCTGCCAGCAAACTGGCTATTGTAGGCAAAAGATGATAAAATCGGTATAGGATCGGTACCGGTATTTGAAGAATTCCATCGAGAGGAAATCGGCCAGACAGGATCCGGGGCCAGACAGAGGAGGTTTGCGCCATGGAAAGAGCGATTGCCGGCCGGCTTGCCGAAGATCCACGTCCGGATCTCACCGCCGATCACAATCTCTGGAAGTTGGTGCTTTCCACCGCACAGAGGGAAGGATCAGAAGTCCTGGGTCTTCTGCATGGCTTCCGCTGTCTGGGTGCGGTGCTACAAAGGCGACAGGGCAGCCGGGGCGTTTATCTCCACCTCGCATACCAACCCGCCTGCCGGGAGATCGTGGACGCTGAAACCGGCACCCTTCTGTGGCATCCCGAGCCCCAGGACATGCGGGAAGTCTGGCTCGAACCCCACCGCCACGAGATCACACGACTTTTTCGTGCTGCTATCGAACAGGAGGATTGACCCATGCGAAAGAGACCGTTGAGGACTGGGCAAGGACGCCCGGTATCTCTTGGTGCTGGCAGAGTTACGGTAGGAGATTGACAACCATGAGCGACATTGATAGGAATGATATATCCTCAGTACTAACTCTCGACATGGAAACCAGCACAACCGTCCGACCAGGAGGCGACAAGATGCCACTCAACCGGGAAGATCCGCTCCCCCTGTACCAGCAGATGTATGACCTGCTGCGGTCAGATCTGGAAAAGGGGGTCTTTGCTCCGGGTGAACAGATTCCTACCGAGTTGGAGTTGGCCCGCCGGCACGGAGTGAGCCGGATCACGGTCAAGCAGGCCATTCAGAAGCTGGTCCTGGAAGGACGACTCTACCGCATCCAGGGCAAGGGGACTTTCGTCTCCCGCCCGCGGCTCTCCCGGAAGTTGAAGACTATGATGAGCTTCACGGAAGAACTGCGGCAGCGCAATGTCGTACCGGACACGCGCCTTTTGCTGCTCGAGGTGCAGCTTCCCAGCGCCAAGGTGGCACAGGCACTCCATATAGACGAGGGCGCAGCAGTGGTAGCCTTGCGACGCCTGCGCCTGGGAGATCGCGAGCCGATGGGGCTGCAGACAGCTTATCTGCCCTTCGCCCTGGCCCAGCCACTGCTGGAGGAACATGAGCGGCTCGCCTCGGGTTCGCTGTACGAAGCTTTGGGCAGACTAGGCCTGCGCCCGGTACGGGCCATCGAGGAGTACTCGGCAGTAGTACTGGATAACCCTGCCGCCAGTCTGCTGGAAGTCCGTCCGGGGTCCCCGGCTTTTGCCGTTGAAAGAGTTTCATATCTGCCGAATGACCGGCCCATCGAGTTCGTGGAGTCGCTGCTGCGAGCCGATCGGTATACGCTCCAGGTAGAGCTTGAAGGAATCTAACCCCGGCTTGCCTCAGCTTCTTTCCTCCGGGCGACTTCCCGCTTGCGCTCCACTTCCTGCAGAATCTTCTGCTCCCAGGTGACTCCCTGCCAGCGCTCCCAGAGAGAGGGCGGCGGCACCCGGCACGCAAGTTGCCGATCAGCCCGGTGGTAGGCACACTTTGGACCGTCAACCGCCTCTACCCAGACGGTATTGGTATAAAGAGTTACTCGCACTCCCCAGCGACAGCCGGGAGGAATCTCCAGATAGACCGCCTCTTTATCACTGGGGCGTGTCCACCGACCGTTCTTCAGAACCTTCATCAGGTCCATATCTACCTCAAACCCAGTTTTCATTTGATTGGACTTGAATCTGATTGGTGTCCGGCGCGGTCGGACCTAGGCCCAGCGTTCGACCTTCACTTCGCCCGCGAGTTTCTGGACCATCTCCAATTCGACAGCCCCCGGTCCTATCACTATAACGTTGGCCGCCGCACAGGCGGCTGCCAGACGCAAACACCCCTGCGGATCCCGGCCGTCCGCCCAGGCCGCCAGGAATCCGCCCAGGAAGGAATCCCCGCTGCCCACAGTATTGACCGGCTCGACCCGGGGCGTACTCACCCAGAAGACTTCCCTCTCACTGCCACTGCTACCAGTACTGCCGGTGCTGCCCGCGCCCCCCGCACTGCCAGTGCCGCCGCCATACTGACCGGACCATCTGCCCGGCGTTCCGGGCTGCCCCGGGCGGTAAATGGCAAGAGCCCCCTCTTCGCCAGCCGTAACGATGAACCACTCTGCTCCTGACTGCTCCGACCACGTCTCGGCCGCCTGCACAACCGCCCGGCGCCCCCGCAGCGGCCCGGCTAGAGCTTCGAACTCTGCCCGATTGGGTTTGACAAGGAAGGGACGGGCAGCAAGACCCAGGCGCAAAGGCTCTCCGTTGGTGTCGAGAGCCGCCGGCACGCCCTGGGACTGGATGATCTTGACCATACGGGCATACAGGTCCGGCGATGCTCCGGGCGGCAGGCTGCCGCACAAAGCGACGGCGCGGCTTTCCCTGGCCCACTGTCTGACAACCCCAAGCAGTGCCGCCTCATCCTCGGCCGTGATCATCGGGCCGGGCTCGAGGATTTCGGTCTGTCCCCGCCCGTCGGGATTGGGAATGGCGATGGCCAGCCGGGTTTCCCCTTCGACCTCCACGAAGTCGTGGGTTATGCCTTCCTGGTCCAGGTGATGGCGAACCCAGGCCCCGTTGAAGCCGGCGATGAAGCCGGTGGCCAGCACCGGCTGTCCCAGCCGCCGCAGGACCCGGGCGACGTTGATCCCCTTTCCGCCCGGCAAGGCATGGGCCTCTTCCACCCGCATGAGCTTGCCGACCTGCATGCGCTCAAGGCGGTAGATCTTATCCACTGCTACGTTGCAAGTGACGGTTGTTACGAGACCCAAAACGGCCACTCTCCTATCAGCTGGGCAAAAACCAGCTGAGAACCCAGCTCACCAGGGAAAGAACCAGTGCGCCGAGGAAGGCCGCTCCAAAACCATCGACACGGAAACCAGGTACGACGGCAGCAGTCAGCCAGAGCATCAGCCCGTTGATGACGAGGGTGAATAAACCCAGGGTCATCACGGTGATCGGCAAAGAGAAGAAGAGCAGCACTGGCCGGATGAAGGCATTGATGATACCGAGGACGGCTCCGGCCAAGAGGCCCGTCCAGACGCTATCCACCCGCAGGCCACCCACGAAACGCACGGTAATGAGCAAAGCAATACCGTTGAGAAGCCACCGCCAAAGGAACTCGGGCATCGCTCCCACTCCCCCTACTGGCAACGTCTGTCACATCACCATCCACCCACCAGCTACCAGCCACCAGCTTCCACGCATCTTCAACCCGGGAGCCTGTGCAGCAGCGCACCCATCAGCAGACCCACAGCCACCGCCACGGCCAGGTTCCGGCTGGCCACCCCCGCCCCCAGGGCCGCTCCCACCGCTAGCAACGCCCGGGGTGTAGGAAATCCCGAGCCGAAGAGCTCCTGGGCGAGGAGCGCCGAAAGCAGCGCCGGCCCCAGCGCAGCCAGTGCCCGTTCCACCCGGGGCGGCAGGCGCAACCGGCTGAAGCCCAGCAAGGGCAAAAGCCGTGGCAGGAAAGTGACTATCGCCATGCCGGCGATGATCGCGGCATAGGCTGGCAGATCAGGCACTCCTCTCACCCCCGGGCTTATCCGTCCCCGGAGCTGTCCCTGTCCCTGTCCCTGTCTCGGGCCCGGTCCGCGCACCTACCCAGACTGCCCCCGCCAGAGCGGAAATGAGCGTTACGAGTTCCGGACGTGTACGCGCCCAGGAGTCAACTCCCAACTGCAGCGTCAGAGAGGTTACTAGCGCAGCCACCACCGCCGCCTGGCGGGCGGATCTCTGGCGCAATTGCAAAGCGAGCAACCCCGCAAACATGGCCGGCAACGTGAGGTCGAACCCGAACCCCCGGACATCGAATGCTCCACCATTGGTTACCAGGTTGTACAGGAGCGCCCCCAGGAACGTGCTGCCCACCCACGAGATATAGGCTGAAGCCTGCAGGCTGAGGACAAAGGCCGGCCGCAGGGGGCTCTCCAGTCGCCCGGTTGCCAGGCCCGAGCTCAGCACCGCGAAACTCTCGTCGGTGAGCCAGAAGGCAGCGGCAAGCAGCCGGCGGGTAGGCCAGCCACGCACGTGCGATCCCAAGGCCGCGCTCATCAGCAGGTGCCGCAGATTGACCAGGAAAGTGGTCGACACGATGGCGCCAGCTGTCGCCCCTGCTGCCAGCATATTCACCGCCACGAATTGCGACGCGCCGGCAAAGACGAAGAGTG
>JBLNBY010000296.1:0-4461 GCA_050260295.1 Bacteroidota bacterium | reverse complement strand
TTCGACGGTACTCCCAGCCAGGAAGGGAAGATGAAGATCACCCGCTGGCTCGAGGAACGGGGTGTTGGCCGGGCCAAGGTACAATACCGTCTGCGCGACTGGCTGATCAGCCGGCAGCGGTATTGGGGCTGTCCCATTCCCCTCATCTATTGCGACCAGTGCGGGATAGTGCCGGTACCGGAGAAAGACTTGCCCGTGCTGCTTCCCCGCAGCGTCGACTTCAAGCCGGGCGGCCTGTCTCCGCTGCTGGCAGTCGAGGAGTTCGTCAACACCACCTGCCCACAGTGTGGTGGTCCGGCCCGGCGGGAGACAGATACCATGGATACCTTCATCGACTCGTCGTGGTATTTCCTGCGCTATGCCTGCCCGCGCGACGACCGGCAGGCCCTCGACCGCGAAGCGGTCGACTTCTGGCTGCCGGTGGATCAGTACATCGGTGGTGTGGAGCATGCCGTACTCCATCTCCTCTACTCACGGTTCTTCACCAAGGTACTCTACGACGCTGGCCTCGTCGGTTTTGAAGAGCCATTCAAGGAGCTCTTCACGCAGGGAATGGTGACCCTGGGCGGCGCGGCGATGTCCAAGTCACGGGGCAACATCGTCGATCCCGAAGAGATCATCGCCCGCTATGGGGCGGATACGGCCCGCATGTTCATCTTGTTTGCCGCTCCGCCCGAGCGGGACCTCGAGTGGAGCGAGAGCGGCGTCGAGGGTATCTACCGGTTCCTGCAGCGTGTATGGCGTCTCTTCTGGGACTGGCAGGAGTCGCCCGACCGGGAAGCGACCAAGGCAGAGCCGTCCGCCCAGTTGCGGCGTCTGATCCACCGGACTATTCAGCGGGTGACGCAGGATATCCAGGAGCGCTTCCAGCTCAACACCGCCATCTCCGCCATCATGGAGCTGGTGAATGGCCTGTATGAATACCGGGCCAAGCCCGCGGCTGAACAGTGCGGTAGCCAGATTGACGAGGCTCTGCGGGTTTTGGTACTGCTCCTGGCCCCCTTCGCACCCCACCTGGCGGAGGAACTGTGGGAGGCTCAGGGAGGGACGGAAAGCGTGCACCAGCAGCGGTGGCCGCAATACGACCCGCAGGCGCTTGTGCTGGATGAGGTCACTGTGGTCGTTCAGGTGAATGGCAAGCTGCGTGACCGGCTAGTTGTGCCTGCCGGCCTGAGCGAGGAGGAACTTCGGCAGGCGGCGCTGGCAGCAGAAGGAGCCAGGCGCTTTGTGGATGGCAAGACGCCGCGGAAGGTGATCATCGTTCCCGACAAGCTGGTAAACATCGTGGTGTGAGAGCACGATGTCAGGCGTGACGCCGACCCGTGGCGAGATGTGTCGTTGTTGACCGAGAAAACCTCCTATTCTAGAAATAAGAGGAAGCCACCTCCTGGCGGTTAAGAGAGCTGTAGCTGACTGTAGCTCATTACAAAGGCCAGAGGCCCGCACCCCCCAGTGGTCCGAGGAGATTTCCTTGGCTGTGGGGATGCGGGCCTTCTTGGTTGGCCATAAGGAGGTTGGCGTTTGCGTACTGGAGAGTGGGCGCTGCCGCTCTTTTCCCCTGGTGAGCGCCTGGTGCTGGCAATCGTAGCGGCCATCACGGTCTCGGTGCAACTGTGGGGTTGGTGGCAATCGCGCCGGGCGGTGCGAATCCTGCAGGAGGAGTCTGTACGGGTTGCGCCGGTTGCGGACGACACGGGGCTCACGGGTGATCAGAAGCCGGCGGCTGGCGGAGAGCCCACGGCTCTCCCGGCGGAAACTGCGGTGCCCGAGCATGTGACTCCAACACTGGTGACAACTGGGGACGTGACACCAGAACGAGGGACAACTCTGTCCATACCGTCACAGCGGCCGTCACTACCGCCATCGTCGACGGGCCCGTCGGTAGCGTCGCTGCCGACTGGCAGTCCTCCTGATTCCGTAGATCCCGGGGTGGGACAGGTTGAGCAGGTGGTTTCCACATCTGAGCCTGGTCTTCTCTCCCTCAACAAGGCCAGTGCCGTCGAGTTGGAGGCACTGCCCGGCATCGGCCCGACCCTCGCCGGCCGGATCGTCGAGTACCGTGATCAGCATGGCCCCTTCCGCAGCGTGGAAGAGCTGCAGAATGTGCCGGGTATCGGCGAGGGGCGCTTTCGCGAGCTGCAGTCGCGAGTGACAGTGCCCTGACACGGCCGCTGATCTGGGCTCTGGGAGCGTGGGCCGCCGGGATCCTGCTGGCGTATTCTCTGCCAGTATCTCCGGGGCTTGTGGGGTGCTTAAGTCTATGTCTCATTCTGGCCCTGGGCTGGCAGGCCTGGCGGGAGTGGACCGGGGATTTTGTCCGTCACGACGGCGACTCGATGGAGTGGGCGGGACTCCAGTCTGTGCTCCTGTTTGCAGGGCTGGTACTGGCGGGAGCTGCCGGGTGGTCGGCCGCGAGGGAAAGGTTGGCTGCCTGGCCCCTGCTTCAGTACCGCTCGATAGGGGCGGAACGGCAAAACCAGATCTTGCTGGAGGGGGAAGTGATCAGTTGCCGCCGTCGTCCGCCCGACAAACCGGAAGGTTGGGAAATCGTTTTGCGCCCACTACGCTGGCAGTTTGCTCCAGAAACCGTTTTGGGCAAGCTGCAACCGGTTGAGGATCTGGCCTGGCGGGAAATCGAGTCGCCGCGTGCTTCGGTACTCCTGTATGTGTTCCGCTGCCCGCCCCGTTCACACGCTCAGCCCCGTTCGTCTGACCAGGCCAACGGCAGCCACTCTGCCTGCCGCGGGCGGGATCTGGGGTCGCTCCTGCCCGGGGATAGACTGAGGGTCGCCGTGGAACTCCGACGCCCCGACGGAGACGGCAACCCGGGGGAATTCTCTTTTGCTTCATACCTTGCCCGTCGCCGAATACTGGCGATCGGATATCTCGACTCCGAGGAAGTAACGGTGCTTTGGGACGGTTCTGCTCCCGGTCTGCGGCTAAAGGCGCTGCGGTACCTGACCTTGGCCAGGCGATGGTTTCTTCGGCATGCCACCCAAGACTTGCCCGAACCGTTTGCTGCTCTGACCGCAGGGATGATCCTGGGCGAAAAAGAGGGGATGACCGAGGCGGTGGACGACGCCTTCCGCCACTGCGGGTTGAGCCATCTCCTGGCTGTCTCGGGCCTTCACGTGGGGCTGCTGGCGGGCGTTCTCTATTTCCTGGGTCAGTTGCTCAGGTTGCCGCCCCTTGCTCGGCGGATGGTATTGGTCTTGGGTGTTGCCGGGTATGTGGGGCTTTCGGGGGCAACGCCTTCGGCAACCAGGGCTGGCGCGATGGTATCCATCTTCACGTTGCTAGGCGAAGACAGACGACTCGATCGTCTCAATGTCTGGGCGGCAGTGGCGCTGCTCTTGCTCATGAAGGACCCTTTGCTCCTTCATGATCTCGGCTTCCAGCTCTCATTCGCCGCGACTGCGGGACTGCTCCTGTGGTCGCACCGAGTCTGGGTCGTCCTGGCGGGATGGCACAAATCATTGGCCGGGCGGTTGGGAGCGAGTCTTGCAGTCACACTGGTGGCCCAACTCAGCACACTCCCTATTATCTGGGCTGCTTTTGGTGAGCTGGCACTCTGGGGATTGCCTGCCAACCTGCTGGTCACGCCCGCATTGGGGTTGGTGGTTCCTCTGGCAGCACTCCATGCCATCCTTGCTGCCCTCCCGGGATTGGGATGGCTGGAATGGATCAGCAGGGCTGCTTTGCTTGCGCCTCTGCACTATATCTGGGCCATCCTGCGGGCGGTCAGAGGCCTTCCGGGCAGTCTCGTGCAGTTACCCCCGCTGCCGCCGTGGGGGCTGCTTCTGCTTCTGGCCGTGGCGGTTCGTCTCATGGTGATCCCTTCAGGATCGTACCGGCCGCCTTTCTCGCATCTGCGCCCTTCCCGCAAGCTGCAGGCAGTGGTCATACGAGGAGCAACTGCCTTCCTGGCTGTCTTCAGCCTTGGTGTCAGCGGCGCGGACCTCTTGCGCAGTTCGCACCTTCTGCACGTTTATTTCTTCGACGTGGGACAGGGCGATGCCGCCTTGCTGCTCCCGCCGGATGGCCGTGGGATTCTGGTGGATAGCGGTCCGGCATCCGCCGCCGAACGCCTTGTGGCAGCGATCCAACGGGTAACAGGAGGCAGAGGGCTGGACACGGTATTCTTATCACACGCACACAGCGATCATGTCGGCGGGGTATCGACGATACTGGCCAACCTGCAACCAAAACTAGTGTGCTACGGGCCGGGAATGGACGCGCACTCTGAGCTGCAGCTTGCGGGTGTGCAGGTGGAGGAGTTGGTGGCAGCGAGCAGCCTGCAACTGTCCGGCGGACTCGCCGTCGAGGTTCTGTGGCCCGGGCAGGATGCCGCGGGTCTGACCGAGAACAATCGCTCTCTGGTCTTGCTTTTCACCTACGGCCGGGTCGGCTTTCTCTTTCCGGGCGACCTTGAGATCTACGGGCAGCAGGCCTTGTCTGGCG
>JBLNBY010000295.1:0-2753 GCA_050260295.1 Bacteroidota bacterium | reverse complement strand
GCGTTTCGACGCTGGTATCCACGCGCCCCCGGCCTGGACGCCGGCGGCTTTGCATTTGGAGGTACCGAAAGTTCAGTGGACTCCGGACGTGCGACAGAGTGAGAACACGTTCACTATCTTGAAGTGGGGCACGGCCCGGGTGTTGCTTGGCGATGGAACGCAGGGCAAGTGGCTGGCGGCGGAACAAAGATTCCGCCTGACCAGCTCCTGGGAGGCGCAGGCACGCCTGCTGTCGCCGGTTCACAGTGGGATGGTTCAGACAGGTGCGAAGCTGCTGGAAGGAGTCCGGGTAGAGCTGGCTGCCCGTTCACAAGGGTTGAGTGTGGAGGCGAGCCTGCCGGTAAAGGACGAGTCTTCGCTGCAGGCGGCACTCGAGTATGATCTGGGAAAGGGAGCTCGGGTCAACGCAGCCTATCGCGTGGATACCGACGGAATCTCTATCCGTTCTTCGACGGTGGTGGGCGTTGGTCTGAGCCTGGGGGAGAATGCGTCGCTCTCCGCCAGTTATCGTTTGGTAAAATGGAATGAGACTGGAAACGAAGAAGGTCGAACGGAAACACCCGAGCAGGAGGCGGAAGCAGCTCTGCAATTCCGGTTCTGAGCGGGTTGCAGGAGCACTCTCATCGGGGGCGAAACCAGATACCGGGATGAATCATTCGAGGGACGAACCCAGGCAAAGGGACGAACCGGACGACGAACCGGACAAGGAGGAATCGAGCGATGGAGAGCCGGGCTCGGCGACGCGGTGGTTGGCCAAAGGCCGGCTGGTTGCCTCCGGTATGGCCGCTGCGAATGCTGTTTGGTCTTCTAACATCCCTCATGCTGGCGGCGGGGACGGGTATGGCGGTCGCTGCCGAGGCTGTCGATCCCTCTGTTTCCTCTGCTTCCCCAGTTCCTGCTGCTTCCTCTTCCTCTATGACATCCGTTTCTTCCTCATCTTCCTCCGCTTCTCTGGCCGACGAAGCGCAACGGGCGTTGGCTGCCCTGTTGGAAGCGGGCATCATCGCTGCCCCTGACGGAGAGTCGGAGTATCTGAGCCGCGAGGAGGCCGCACTCTGGCTTTACAGGCTACTCACCTATCTCGAAAGAGAGAGTTTTCTGGTCCCTGATGCCTCGGGTGAACTGGTTCTTTCACCCTCCGCTCAGGCGTCCCTGCGTCAGTGGGTGACCGAAGAACTGGCGGCGCAACTGGCGGCAGGAGACGTTCCCACACGTGAACGGGTGATCGAACGCCAGGTCGTGGTGGAAGCCGGTCCCAAGGCGGTGCTGCCCGCTTTGACGCAGGCCGAGGAGGCTTTGCGCAAAGCAGAGCAAGCGCTCGAGGCTGCAGTTGCCGCCCAGCAGGAGGCGGTGCGGGCACAGGAAGCAACGGGAGAGACAGCCAGGCGGCTGCTGGCCGTGGGGGAAGAGTTGCTTGCCGCCCAACAAGCACTGGGCGCGTTGGAAGCGCAAATGCGAGATCTGTCCCAGCTTGGGACGACTGTAGCAGAGCTGGCCGACCGGATCGCCATGCTCAACCAGGAGCTCTCGGAGCTGCAGGCAGCACTTGCCGCGGCCGACCAGCGTGTGACCGCCGTGGATCTGCGGGTGGCTGCCACCCAGGGGGATATCGAGACGCTGCGCCTTCTGATCGACAAGCGGGCAGAAGAATTGGCCAAGAGCTGGGGGATCGACAAAGAGAAGTTCGAGGCTGAACTCGCCAAGGCGCGCAGCAGGCTCGATACGGTGGAAAAGGACGCGGTCCGTCAGGAAGCGCTGGCGGCGGTCACGGCTTTAGTGGAGAGCAGGACCGGCCAATTGGAATCAGCCATCAACAAGCTGGCTGGCGAGCTCAGTCCAGAGCTTGGGCGGCTCGATCAGCGGCTGACGGCGGTAGAAACCCGGCTGGGCCAGCTGGATCAACGCGTGAGTGTGCTGGAAGCGACGGTCGAGAACCAGGGAGTCCGTTTACAGCGGATGGAGGAACGTCCCCAGGCACTGAAGCATGAGGTGTGGGCCGGATGGGTGACTAGCGACTTTGAAGATATCAATTCTGGTGAGGGATTTGCCCGCTATGGACTGCGGATCTCCTGGGACCTGCGGGACCGGCCGGGAGTGACGGCCAACTTGAGGGGCAGCTGGCAGTCGGAATGGGAACCGGCATCCGGCTTCCTGTGGCAGCGGTTGCAGCTCGCAAAACCAGTGGGCACGGGGCTGACCGGTGAGTTGAGCCTGGAGTTGCTGCCGGTCGTGGCAGACGAAGGACTGCCCTCGGGCGACAACGGTAACCTGGCTCCCACGCAGGCACATTGGTCGGTCGGCCTCAGGAAGGTGACACGGAGTTTGCCTGATCTGGAAATGACCTGGGGCGGCAGTTCGGTAGCCCGGGGAAACTGGTGGAGGGTTCTGGTTTCCGCTCCGATCATGGAGGCCGATGGAACGATTCAGGTAGGTGTCTCCGGTTGGTTGGCCGGGGGGCTGGCAGGGATTGGGGGAACGGGTTACCCCTACTTGCAGAGCCTTGATCATGCTTACCCCGCGGGCGGCTACGAGATAGGGTACCGTTTGATAGCGGAAGCAACGCCGTGGAAGGGCTCGGCCATCCAGGGCGGCTGGGAGTGGCGGCAGCAGGCAGGTTCCCCCCGGGGTGAAACGGCCCGGCAAGGGTGGCTGTCTCTGCAATTACCGGTGGCAAGCGATGTATATCTGTCGCTCTCGGGCCGGCGCGGGTGGTTTTCGGGGCAGAGCGGCCAGTCCCAGCGGCTTACCGAGAT
>JBLNBY010000294.1:0-6828 GCA_050260295.1 Bacteroidota bacterium | reverse complement strand
GAAGCGTCTCGAGATCTCGGGCGTCGGGTATCGTGCGGCCCGGCAGGGCAACAAGCTGGTGCTGACGATTGGCTTCAGCCACCCGGTGGAGATCGAGATGCCGTCAGGTATCGAGATCGATGTGCCTGCTCCCACCAAGATGGCCGTACGGGGTATCGACAAAGAGGTGGTGGGACAGGTGGCGGCACGGATCCGTGCGGTACGCCCGGCTGAGCCGTACCTGGGCAAGGGCATCAGCTACGAGGGTGAACGGATCCGGCGCAAGGCGGGCAAGGCCGGAAAGGTAAGCAAGAAGTAGGTCAGGCGCGCAGGAGGGGTACGAGAATGGCTAAAGAGTCCAGAATCCTGGCCAGGCGGAGACGCCACCTGCGGGTGCGGCAGCAGGTGGTGGGCACGGCTGAGCGCCCGCGCCTTGCTGTCTTTCGCAGCCAGCGCCATATCTATGCACAAGTAATCGATGATGAGGCCGGCAGGACCGTGGTAGCTGCCTCCACGGTCGATCCAGAACTGCGTGGTAAGCTGGAGTCCACCGGTGACGTCGAAGCCGCCCGTGCGGTCGGCCGCCTGGTGGCCGAGCGGGCTCGGCAGAAGGGTATCGTCAAGGTCGTTTTCGACCGGGCGGGCTACGTCTATCACGGTCGCGTAGCCGCGGTGGCCGAAGCCGCACGGGAAGCCGGCCTTGATTTCTAGGGGGGAGAGCGTTTGGCGAGGAGAAACGGGGAGCCAATGGACCTGGAAGAACGCGTTGTCAGTATCAACGCGGTCTCCAAGACCGTCAAGGGGGGCAAGCGCCGGAGCTTCACCGCTTTGGTGGTGGTGGGTGATCGGCGCGGCCACGTCGGCGTCGGCCTCGGAAAGGCCAACGAGGTGGCGGATGCCATTCGCAAGGGTGTCGAAGAGGCCAAGAAGAACCTGATCGAAGTCCCGCTGCAGGGGACGACCATTCCCCACCCGATCATCATCCGGTACTCGGGTTCGGTGGTACTGTTGAAGCCCGCTTCCGAAGGTACAGGCGTCATCGCCGGCGGCTCGGCCCGTGCCGTGCTGGAATTGGCGGGTGTGCGGGATATTTTGTCAAAGTGCCTGGGCTCCACGAACCCCATCAACGTGGTGCGTGCTACTTTCGAGGCGTTGCACCAGCTGCGGACGCCCCAAGAGGTGGCCCGAGTCCGTGATCTGGACGTCCAGGAGATTCTCAGGTAGTCGCAGGGCGCGCAGGAGGAGGGAACGAGAATGCAATTGCACGAGCTTCATCCGGCTCCTGGTTCACGCCCGCGCCGGCATCGGGTAGGCAGGGGCGTTGGCTCTGGTTGGGGCAAGCGGGCCGGTCGAGGCCAGAAAGGGCAGAAATCCCGCAGCGGGGGTGTAAAGGGGCCCGCTTTCGAAGGCGGTCAAACTCCGCTACATCGCCGGCTTCCCAAGCGGGGTTTCGTGTCCCCCAATAAGAAAGTGTACGAGGTAGTACCGTTGCAGGTGTTGAACGGCTTTCCCGCCGGTAGTGTGGTCACACCGGCCGATCTCAAGGGTGCCGGGCTGGTGAAGGAGGGTATGCTGGTCAAGATTCTCGGCGGCGGCGAGCTGAAAGTAGCCCTCACCGTACAGGCGCACGGATTCAGCAAGAGCGCGCAGGCCGGCATCGAGGCGGCAGGCGGGAAAGCTGAGGTGATCAAGGGTGCTTGACACTCTGCGCAATGCGGTTCGGGTGTCCGATCTGCGGGCGCGGGTGCTTTTCACGCTGGGGATGTTGGTGCTTTTCCGGTTGGGATCGCACATCCCGGTTCCCGGCGTGGATGCACGTGCCTTCGCTGATCTGCTGCGCACCGGGACGGGCAACGTGTTCGGCCTGCTCGACCTGTTTGCCGGCGGAGCGCTCTCGAACTTCTCCATCTTTGCGCTTGGCGTCAACCCGTACATCACGTCTTCCATCATTCTGCAGCTGCTGACGGTGGTGATACCCTCTCTCGAGGAGTTGGCCAAAGAAGGGGTAGAGGGCCGTAAGGTGCTGGCTCAGTACACACGGTGGGGGACGGTGGTGTTGGCGGTCATTCAGGCCGTAGGGACGGTTGCGTTGGCCGTCAGCAACGGGGTGGCGGAAGCAAACTTCCTCTCCGTCTCCGTCATCGTGGTCAGCCTTACAGCCGGTTCTATGTTGTTGATGTGGATTGGCGAACTGATGACCGAAAACGGTATCGGCAACGGGATCTCGGTACTGATCTTCGCCGGTATCGTGGCCAGGTTCCCGGCTTACGCCGTCAACGTGACGAGGGCGCTGGGTCCTGGTGGCGTCTCCTACTTCAGTGTGCTTCTCTTCCTCGTGTTGTCACTGGCGGTCGTGGTGGCAGTCGTGCTCATACAGGAAGGCGTCCGGCGGATTCCCGTTCAGTACGCACGGAGAGTAGTCGGCCGCCGTATGTATGGTGGTCAGAGCACTCACATCCCGCTCCGGGTCAACTCGGCCGGGGTCATGCCGGTCATCTTCGCCTCCTCGATACTGACCTTCCCGGCCACCATCGGAACGTGGTTTCCGGCTTTGGCAGGCATAAACCGCTGGATGGGATATGGTACGTGGGGGTATAATATTGTTTACGCGCTGCTGGTAATATTCTTTACATACTTTTACACGGCGGTGACGTTCAACCCCAACGATGTAGCCGACAATCTGAAGAAGTGGGGCGGCTTCATCCCGGGGTTGCGTCCGGGTAGGCCGACGGCGGAGTTCCTGGACCGGATCCTCACCCGGATCACGTTGGTCGGTGCGGTCTTCCTGGCCTTCATCGCCGTCCTTCCGACGTTGATGGCCAGAGTTACGGGTATCCCGACCAATCTGGTATACTTCGGTGGTACGTCACTTCTGATCGTAGTGGGCGTGGCGCTCGATACGATGAAGCAGATAGAGTCGCAGCTTTTGATGCGGCACTACGAAGGCTTCCTGAGGTAAGGGGGAGAATCAGTGCGGCTGGTCCTGCTCGGCATACCGGGAGCAGGCAAGGGTACGCAGGCTTCTCTGCTGGCGGAGAAGTATGGTATACCTGCCATCTCTACGGGCGCAATCTTGCGGGAGGCCATCCGGACCGGCTTGCCCGTGGGCGAACGGGCAAGCCGGTATATGAACCGGGGGCAGCTCGTGCCTGACGAGGTCATGGCTGAGATCGTTCGGGCTCGGCTGCAGGACGACGATTGTCGGGATGGATTCCTGCTCGACGGGTTTCCCCGCACCCTGCCACAAGCCCGCATGTTGACTCGACTCCTGGAAGAGTTGGGCCAGCAACTGGATGCGGCAGTGGACATCAGAGTCTCTCCGGAAGTCGCGGTAGAACGGATCGCCGGGCGGCTGGTCTGCCAGCGGTGTGGAATAAGCGTGCAGAGGCGTGACCTGCCGGTCAACGGTCCGCAGGTCTGCCCTCGATGCGGCGGTGAGCTCGGCCGCAGGTCGGACGATAACGTTGCCACGGCGCGGGAGCGTATCTCAGTCTACCTGGTACAGACCCGGCCGGTAGCGGGGTATTACGGACGTCTCTCGCTTCTGGAAGAGGTCGATGGTGAGCTTGAGATTCCGGAAACGTTTGCTCAAATAGTCGCGCAGTTGAAGAGGCGGCGGGCGGCTACAGCCGCTGGCCAGCAGCGGGCATCCGCCCAGGGATGAGGAGAAGATGATCGTACTCAAGACTGCAGCAGAGATCGAGCGCATGCGCCGCGCCGGAGCGGTGACGGCGAGAGCACTCGCCCGGGTGGCCGAGGCGATTCGTCCCGGTGTTACGACCCGGGAGCTGGACGCCATTGCAGAGGAGGCCATACGGGCTGCGGGAGGAGTGCCGGCTTTCAAGGGATATCGAGGATATCCGGCCTCGATCTGTGCCTCTGTCAACGAGGTCGTGATCCACGGCATACCGGGCGAGCGGCGTCTGGAAGAGGGCGATATCATCAGCGTCGACATCGGTGCCTTGGTCGATGGGTACTACGGCGACATGGCGCGCACGTACCCGGTGGGCGCAATCAGTGATGAGGCACGGCGTTTGCTGGAGGTAACCGGCGAGGCGCTCGTGAGAGGGATCGCGGCAGCCCAGGCCGGGCGCCGGTTGTCCGATATCTCCTGGGCAGTACAATCGTACGTGGAATCCCAGGGCTTTGGGGTGGTCCGGGACTTTACCGGTCACGGCATCGGCCGGCAGATGCACGAAGGTCCGGCGGTGCCCAACCATGGGCGCCCGGGCCGGGGACCGAGGCTCGAGCCGGGAATGGTCCTTGCCATCGAGCCGATGGTTACACAAGGAGGTCCGGGAGTCCGGGTGTTGGCGGACGGGTGGACTGCGGTGACGACAGACGGAAGTCTAGCGGCCCACTTCGAGGATACCATCGCCATCCGCGACGACGGTGTGGAGATCCTCACCCGTTCGCACGGTGTTTGAGGCTGGCTGGGGAGGGCCGCAGGCCAGGCCGGGTGAGACGGACGAAAGCACGGTGATGCCGACGAAAGGGAACCGCCAGCAGAGTGAGCCCGCCTGGGCTGGTGAAGTAACCACCCGGATTGCCATAGGCCAGGTGGTTACCTCGCGTGCAGGCAGGGACGCGGGAAAGACCTACCTCGTCGTGGGTCTGCTGCCAGACGGTCGGGTACTGGTAGCAGATGGGCGAGTGCGGTCGGTTGTCCGGCCAAAGGTCAAGAATCTCAGGCATCTGTGGGTTCATCGAGCCTGTTACCACGATCGTGCGTGGGTGGCCGACGACCTGCGCGTGCGAGAGGTGCTGGCCCGGTGGTTGGCGGAAAGGGAGTCGCAGGCGGGTGCGGCGAGGGAGGACAGGGCGACTGCAGGTCCGGATCACAGTGAGAGAAAGGGGGGAGAGACGAATGGCGAACAAGGCGGAAACCATTGAAGTGCAGGGAGTCGTCCTGGAACCCCTACCAAATGCTATGTTTCGCGTCGAGTTGGACAACGGGCACAAGGTGCTCGCCCATATATCGGGCAAAATGCGGATGAATTTCATCCGAATATTGCCCGGTGATAGGGTGACAGTGGAGCTGTCGCCTTACGACCTCAGCCGGGGACGCATCATTTATCGCTTCAAGTGAGGGTTTACGGTTGTGAGCGAGGGGGGCGGGTGAAGAGATGAAGGTTCGTGCGTCCGTCAAGCGGATTTGTGAGAAGTGTAAGGTCATACGGCGCAAGGGCCGGGTCATGATCATTTGCGAGAATCCCAAGCACAAGCAGCGCCAGGGCTGAGTACGCAGGGCCAGAGTTATTGAGGAGGCAGATTATGGCACGTATAGCAGGTGTGGACCTGCCGCGCGACAAGAGGGTCGAGGTAGCGCTCACCTACATTTTCGGGATCGGGTTGAGTACCTCCCGAGAGATACTGGCGAAGACCCAGGTCAATCCGGATACCCGGGTCAAGGATCTTACCGAGGACGAGGTCAGCCGGCTGCGGGACGTCATCGACCGTGAGTACAAGGTCGAGGGTGACCTGCGGCGGGAGATTGCGGCCAACATCAAGCGGCTGATCGATATCGGTTCGTATCGAGGACTGCGGCATCGCCGGGGTCTCCCGGTGCGGGGGCAGCGGACCCGTACGAATGCTCGTACGCGCAAGGGTCCCCGCAAGACGGTGGGCGTGCGGCGCAAGAAGTAGTTCGAGCGTGATTTGCGTGCTTTGCAGCAGTATAGTTCATCTGTCCGGTGCCAAGGGAGGAGAAGGTTAATGCCAAGATCGCGAGCGGCTGTTGCCCGCCCCCGGCGGCGGGAACGGAAGAATGTTCCCAGTGGCGTCGCCCATATCAAATCCACTTTCAACAATACGGTCGTGACCATCACTGATAGGCAGGGGAATGTAATCTCCTGGGCCAGTGCTGGCCACGTCGGTTTCAAGGGTTCCCGCAAGGGTACGCCCTATGCCGCCGGCCTCGCCGCCGAGAAAGCTGCCCGGGTGGCAATGGATCACGGCATGCGGGAAGTCGAGGTTCTGGTAAAAGGACCGGGGGCGGGTAGGGAGACAGCAATCCGTTCTCTGCAGGCAGCCGGTCTGGATGTCACTGTCATTAAAGACGTTACTCCGATTCCGCACAACGGGTGCCGGCCACCCAAGCGGCGTCGGGTCTGAGAAACTTTGGAGGTGTATGAATGGCCAGGTATACAGGTAGCGTCTGTGCCCTCTGCCGGCGGGAGGGACTGAAGCTGTATCTCAAGGGTGAGCGGTGCTACACGCCCAAGTGCCCGATCGAGCGCCGGAACTACCCGCCCGGTCAGCACGGGCAGGGCAGGAAGCGGGAGACCGAGTATGGCCTCCACCTACGTGAAAAGCAGAAGCTGCGTCGCATCTACGGCGTGCTGGAGCAGCAGTTTCGCCGTTACTACGAGAAGGCCGCCCGTCAGCGGGGCGTTACCGGCGTGGCATTACTCCAGACTCTGGAGATGAGGCTGGATAACGTGGTTTACCGCCTGGGCTTTGCCAGCTCCCGGCCGCAGGCCCGCCAGCTGGTACGTCACGGGCACATAGCCGTCAATGGCAAGAAGGTGAGCATTCCCTCGTATGAGTTGCGTCCGGGCGATGTGGTCAGCGTACGCGAAGGCAGCCGGGACCTCGAGGTCATAAAGCAAAACCTGGAGGCGGCCCAAGGCCGCGGAGTGCCGGAGTGGCTCGCACTCGGGACCGATGGCTACGAGGGCCGGGTGGTGGCCAAGCCGACCCGCGAGCAGATCTCGGACGTACCGGTTCAGGAGAACCTCATCGTGGAGTTCTACTCCCGCTAGTGCTTGCCGGCAGGCTGGTGCTGCATGACGCCACGTGCACGGTGTAAGCGGTGTAACAGGGAGGGGTCGGCATCGTGATGGAAAG
>JBLNBY010000293.1:0-3144 GCA_050260295.1 Bacteroidota bacterium | reverse complement strand
ACCCCGGTAGCTGACCGACAGACAGGCAGCCGGTGACCCTTCCCCCACCCTATACTGGTGTTGAAGCCGCTCCCGCCATATGCTACGATTCCGCCATGCATACGTAAGATCCAGATCATGTCGAGCCGGGCGGGAGCATATGGCGTTCACCCCGAACCGCACGAGGAGATGAGCATGGTTGTCAAACTACATCAGCACACGGGGCAACACCGAAGCAGTGGGAGCACTCACCGCCATCCGCCGGGGAATCGCCCCTGACGGCGGGCTCTACCTGCCCGAGAGTCTACCAGTCCTAAATCTCGACCAAGTTCTTGCTCTTGCTCCTATAAGCTATCCGGAACGGGCCGAAACGCTGCTGGCCCTCTTCCTCCCCGAGTTGGATAGGACACAACTGCGGAGCATGCTCGACCTGGCCTATGGCCCCCAGTGGGACACGCCGCATATTGCTCCGATACGGGCCTTTGACAAACTCGCCTTCCTCGAACTCTGGCACGGACCGACCTGTGCCTTCAAAGACCTGGCCCTGCAACTCCTGCCGTACCTTCTGACCGCTGCGGCCGCCCACGCCGGCTCCACCGCCGAAATCGTCATCCTGGTGGCCACCTCGGGCGACACGGGCAAGGCGGCCCTGGCGGGCTTTGCCGACGTGCCAGGCACCCGCATCATCGTCTTCTACCCGCAGCAGGGCGTCAGCAGTGTCCAGGAACGGCAGATGGTGACGCAGGCGGGCGGCAACGTTCACGTCATCGCAGTTCAAGGAAACTTCGACGATGCCCAGTCGGGCGTGAAGGCCATCTTCACCGACGCACGCCTGCTGGCGGCGCTCGCCCGTGCCAACAAGGAGTTTTCCTCCGCCAACTCGATAAACTGGGGGCGCCTCGTGCCCCAGATCGTCTACTACTTCAGCGGCTACCTCGACATGGTGGCGAAGGGGCTGGTGGCCGCCGGCGAACCCATCAACGTCGTCGTCCCCAGCGGCAACTTCGGCAACATCCTGGCCGCCCACTATGCCCGGCGGATGGGACTGCCGCTCGCCCGGCTGATCTGCGCCTCCAACCGGAACCGGGTGCTGACCGACTTTTTGCGCACGGGAGTGTACGACCGCAACCGGCCTTTCTACCGGACCAGCTCGCCATCCATGGACATCCTCGTCTCCAGCAACGTGGAGCGTCTCCTCTTCGAACTGGCCGAGCGTGACAACAACCAGGTTCGCGCCTGGCAGGAAGCGCTGTCCCGCTCAGGCCGTTACGAACTCTCGCCGCCGCAAAGAGAGCGGCTGCAAACAGAGTTCTGGGGCGGCTTCGCCGACGAAGAAGCAACCCGGGCGGCCATCGCCCGCACCTATCGTGAACTGGACTACGTGGTCGACCCGCATACTGCGGTCGGAGTTCACGTGTACGGGGAGTACGTACAAACCACGGGCGACCGGCGGCCGACGCTGATCTCCTCTACCGCCAGCCCCTTCAAGTTCACCCGGTCGGTCTTAACAGCAATCTGGGAGAAAGAGAGCTTCCCAGCGGACGAACTCGACCTGCTGCCCATGCTGGCGGACCGCTTGCAGGTGCCGATTCCCGCCGGTTTGGCGAATCTTGCCGGACGTCCCGTGCTACACGATACCGCCTGTGCTCCGGCAGACATGAAACAGCTGGTCGCCGGCATCCTGGGGCTCTCACAGTTCTAGCAGCCATACTTCTAGCAGCTATACTGAATAAGTAGGGGGGTAACAAGGCTGGCAGCGCGATAATCCTGATGACCGGAAGGGCGGCAACCAGGGCACGATTCTGGCGACCACCAGGGGGGATGACGATGGCAGGTCAATGGTTGGGCAGCCGGCTGACCGATGCTGATCTGGAGTTCATCGCCAGGGCGGGCGCCCCTCATCGTCCGGACCCGGAAAAAGTGGTCCGTCTTCTGCGGGAAAACCCCGATTTCGCCGACCCGCTGCTGGAGAAAGAAGAGGTCTTCCAGGCGGTGATGGGTCAACGCGAACGTCTCCTCCACCTCTCTCCCTTCCTGCTCTTTTATATCCTGCTGCTGCGCGTGCGGGAGGACCTGCGCCGCCACCCGCATACTTTCGATCTAACGGACCACGACCCGCTCCCGCTCTTCGACGGGGCGGCCGTAGCCAAACTCTTGAACGACGAGCCCACCCGCGTCTATCTTGCCGAGATGCTGACCTCTTTCGTACGCGCCCGGCAGTTCACCATCTTCCAGGAGAAAGACGGACGGGTGACGGCCCGGGTCTTGAATGACATGCGGGTCGACCACCTCCTTGAACTGATTCAGGCCGTTCCCCAGGAGAACCGCTATCCGCTCTACCGGCGGCTCGGGGATCTTTGTCTCCTCCTTACCAGTTTCTTTGCCGGCACCACTTCCCCGCCAGGGCAGATTCCGCTCACTTCGGTGGGGCAGGAATCGTACCGGCAAGCTGCCAAGATGGCTGCCGCCCGGCATACGGGGTACGAGCACGTGCTGAGTGACCTTGCCGACAAATTCGAACTCGCCCGCAAGCCACTCCACCTGGTCCGTCATCACTACCTGGCCGGGGTCTATCAGTGACCGGCCGCCAGTCTTGGCCAGGCTGTCACGAGCTCGGGTCGAGCCCTGCCTGCCAGCGGCCCGCAGCTGCCGCCGGACTACCTTACTACCCACCACCGGACTGCCCACCAGCCCCCAGCACGAAGAGGAACGGGAACGGGAAAACTATACGGGCATTGACCATGGTGGATCTGAGTGTCCCAAGGAGGAGGCCCCGTTCCGTTGTCTGTCAACCTTCCCGCAGGCGGCTCCGGGCAAAGGCCAACGCCGGGGGTCAGCCCCCTCCTCGTGAGCTGGCCTCCCATCACCGTACCCATCATGACCTTTACCTTGCCCGGCTGGGCTCCCTTGCGGCCGCCCCGCCCGGAGGTCTGGAGTCCCGCCGAACCAGTAGCGGATGGCCTCCCCCTGAAGTTGCGATGGTCACGTTCGGGGTATGCGGGCATTCTCAACCAGCTCCGCCACAGCGTCTTCGACTCGTGGCGCTGGTGGCAGCTGGGCCGGGAGAGCTACGAGGAGTGGAATCTACCTACCGTTGGCTGCATCGCCCACACCGATGCCACCACCAGTGCCACCAATGCCGCCCCCGACTCGACCCCTGCCCCA
>JBLNBY010000292.1:0-3187 GCA_050260295.1 Bacteroidota bacterium | reverse complement strand
TCTTCCTGCGCACGTTCCAAGAACTGTTAACCGTGTCGGCCATGTCGACCGTTTCGGACTCAGCGGGGGTCGTAGTAAGGCGATCCCTCGAGCGGCAGATGGACTATCCAAATATTGCGATACTGAACGGGATTACCATGATCCTGCAACCGGAGCGGACCGGGAGCACCAACGTCGTGGTCCATCGCCCCACCCGTTGGTCCTTTCACTGCGACGTTGTTGTGAATCACGATGCCATTCTGCAACACGGTGAGCCGGGCCGGTTCGACGACCTCGCCCCACTCGCCGACCCGGGCTGCCCGGAAGATGATGTCATACGTCTGCCACTCCATAGGCGGCAGGCACGCGTTGACGAGCGGGGCGAACTGGTCATAAACCGCACCGCAATCCCCTTTTCCGGGCACATTCACTCCGTACGAATCCAACACCTGAATCTCATACCGGCCCTGTACGTATACCCCGCTGTTTCCCTTAGCCTGCCCCTTCGCGTGGGGCATGTCCGGCACCCGAAACTCCAGGTGTATGTATGCGTCCCGGAAAACTTCGTTGCTGAAGATATCGCCCCGCCCAACCGTGAGCACTCCCTCGCTGACCGGCCACGTTGCCGGGCTGCCATCCCGGTGGTGCCAGTCTGTCATCATCTTGGTCATGCCGTCAAAGAGTATGACTGCTCCCGGAAGCGATTCACCACTTATACGCATGCTATGTCCCCTTTCGCTTCTTCAGGATCGTGCTTGTGCAGCCGCTAAGAACTTGGCCCTTGTTGCAGAGAGTTGTCGATCCAACCCTGGATATACTTGTCTTTTCGCGGGCAGTTTCCTTCCTGCACGACCGTGCATCAAGCTGCTATTCGAAGTACGTCATGGTGGCTTTCGTCTTCTGCTGGCGACAGGTCATCGCGGATGTGCTCATGCGGAAGAAGCGGCGTCACCGGTAAGTCGAAACCATCGGCAACGTTATCGTCCGGGGGTATTACTTCACCCGCATCTACCAGGACAAACAGGCAGGCGGGAGGACGGCACTTGAATAACCACCACGGGAAGCTCATCGATGTCTACAACAGTTACCGTACAAGAGAGTGGGGGGTGTGTACGGTTGGCAATGAGCATCTCGATCTGGCGAGGATCAACCGATCCTGCCCGGCCACGAAGATGTGCACCGGAAACCCTGCCGTCGTCTTCGACACCGAGTAGGAGGACCCCGCCGCGTCCGTTGGCAAGGCATACGACAGCGTCGACCAGGTCACGGTCAGGTAGCGGACCCCGAACTTCGCTTTTGAACAGAACTTCCGATGACTCTCCCCGCGCGATCCACTCCCGCACCCGGTGGCAGTCAATTGGCGGCATTGCCATATTCCAGCCCCCATTCACGTGTTAGGCACGTCCGGATGGGATTACTCTTCGTCTGAGGTTGCGGTAGATCCTGCCACTTGGCGAGCCCCTGATCAGGTGCGCGCAGTCACCGGCATGCGGCCGTACATGAGCGTCAGTGCGCGGCTACGATGCGCTGGCGGGCTAACTCACAATAGTGCTCGGAGATGTCGTAGCCGACGTAGTGGCGGCCGTTTTGAACTGCAGCCACACAGGTCGTGCCCGAACCGTTGAAGGGATCGAGCACCACGTCGCCCACGTAGGAAAGTAGTTTGATGACCCGTGTCGCCAGCGCTACCGGAAAAGGTGCCGGGTGTCCCACCCGTTTGGCCGATTCCGGGGGAATCTCCCAGATGGAGAGTGTAGCGGCCATGAACTCTTCCCGGGAGATGTCGCTCTCGCCCTTGTCCGGGCGCCCGAACTGCCCCTTGCTGAATACCAGCAGGGTTTCATGGATGTCCCGCAATCTGGGGGCTTTGGCCGAACACCATGAACCCCACGCGCACGACCCGTTCGCTCCCCGCCCCTTCTGCCAGATGACCGTACCCACGGGCAGGAAACCAACCTCCATATGGATGGCATAGAAATAGGCGTCGAGCGGGATGTACGGCTTGCGGCCCAGGTTGGCGATATTGACGACGTACCTGCCACCCGGTTGGAGAACACGGTGGACTTCCACTGCCACGTTGCGTATCAGGCCCAGATATTCATCGAGCTTGAGATCCCGGTCGAAGTCCTTGCCCGAGTTGTAGGGCGGTGAGGTGAAGGCCAGCGCCACCGCGCCGTCGGGGACTTCGGCCATTCTTTCAGCAGTATGGCAGTAGATCCGGTCGGCCCATTCCTCCCGCGGTCGGGGCGGTACGGAGAGCGGGACGATCTCGGGCTGGGGGAGCTCCACCCTCAAAGCCGGCAATTCCGCATAGAGGCTGCGACCGTAGAAGTTGGACGCATCATGGCCCTCACGTTTGGATGCACCGAAAGAGTAGGTCCGGGTCTTGTTTCTCGTTTTACCCTCATTCTTCGCCATCGTTACGGTCGGTCCTTACGTCAAAGTAGCGGCAAGCCGGATGGTGAAAGACCATCGCGCTCACGGAGGCCTCAGGATCCATCATGAAACCATCCGTCAGTTCGATGCCTATGTCCTCAGGACGCAGCAGGCGGAAGAGCACCTGCTGCTGGGAGAGGTCCGGACACGCCGGGTAGCCGAAGGAGTAGCGGCGGCCCCGGTACTTGGCCTGGAAGCGGTCCTTCATGGTCATGCCGGGCGGATCGGGAAAGCCCCACCAGGCCCTGATCTTGCTATGCAGCCACTCGGCGGTCGCCTCGGCGGTCTCCAGGGCTAGTGCCTGCAGCGCGTGACTGCGCACAAGCTCGCCCTGCTCCCGCCACTCGACGGCAGCCCGGGCAATCCCCCGGCCGGCGGTCACCGCCAAGAGGCAGACGGTGTCGACGGGGGCGGTATCAGCAGGACCGGCATCGGCCCGAGCGGCGGCCGAGCGAGCAGTGGTGTCAGTGGAAACAGTGCGCACGGGCCGGACATAGTCGGCCAGGCAGAGCCGGCCCGCGCCGGGCTGCCGCGGAAACGTCAAGCTGGCTACTATCCGGTCCGTACCCGGTTCATACAAGTGAACTGTATCGCCCTGGCTCGCCGCGGGGAAGAACTGCCACACGGCGCTGACCTGCATCAGCCCCCGGCGGCACTCGTCCTTGATACCATCCACCACATGCTCCAGCTCGATGGCCCGGGGATCGCCCGCGGCACGAGCCTTGTCGAAGTTTTGGCGCAGACCGAGGTGGCGGTTGTAGAGCATCACCGG
>JBLNBY010000291.1:0-2718 GCA_050260295.1 Bacteroidota bacterium | reverse complement strand
ACGAAGGCCATCCAGAGCTTCAGCGCCGACTTCACCTCGGAGGCCGCCGGGGAGAAGGTGAAAGGCAGGATAGTCTTCGGCAAGAACAAGTTGCGGATGGATGTCACCGCGTTGGGCGTCTCGATGTCCATCATCGCCGATCACGACAAGAAGACGGCGTACATGTACAACCCTGAGGACAAGACGGCGTTGTCGATGCCCTATGACCAGGCCGTGACGCAAGCGGGTCACCCCGGCGACGTGCTCAACTGGGAGAAGGGTATCACGGCTCCACCCAGGCTGCTGGGCGAGGAGACCGTCGATGGCAAGGCCTGCGCAGTGTACGAGTTCACCACGGCCGAAACGACGTCGAAGAGCTGGATAGACAAGGCGACTGGTTTCCCGATCAAGTCCGAGTCCACCGCTGATGGCCAGACGACGTCGATTCACTTCACCGATGTCCGGATTGGCAACATCGACGAGAGCCTGCTCGCACTGCCAGCCGACACCATGATCCAGGACCTGTCGGGTCTGATGGGTGGCCAGGCAACACCTGCCGACACCCGCGCGACGCCCACCACGCTTGCCGTCTCGCCCGCCGGGCAGGGGTCGTCGGACCCGATCGACTGCGGGACCGAGCTGGACTGCTTCATCGAGGCATCCCGGACCGGCCGCCTCGCCAAGGTCGACTACACCATGTCGATGGATTTCTTCGGCATGTTCCTCGCCAATACCGATTCCCTTGCCATCAAGGGCAAGGATGGAGACACGCTTCTCTTCTCCCAGCAGACCATCGCGGCGGACGCCGCCCCGACCGAGGCTATCATCAAGGCGGCGCAGGCCAAGGGCATGTCCCCTGCCGATGCCCAGAAGGCGCTCACCACGGCCAAGGGTGTCGCGGAGCTGATGCAGGCAGCCAGCACGCATGTGGACCCTGAGATAGAGAAGCAGCTCAACAGCGCCAAGGAGAGCCAGCGGGCCAGGACCGGCCTCGGCAAGGAGTGCAGGTTCCCCCAACCGGCTCTGACGGCGATGCTGGAGCGGTGGAGGGATGGCAAGTTCTCCTCGTCGGACTACGATCCCGGGCAATGCACTGACCTCACCGCCGATGCCCAGCCCGCGGCATCTGCCGGGGAACCGAAGCTGGTCGACGCCTCGGTACTGCCCGCGGAACTGAAGGCCATTCCGCTGCCATCCGGGTTCGGCGTGGTGGACGGCAGCGCCACGCGCTCGGCGCCCGGTGGGGTCTTCGAGAGCGCAGAGGCGAGTCTGTTCGGGAAGCTGAAGGTCGAGGAGCTGCACGACTTCTACACAAGCAGCCTGGCCGCGGAGTGGGACGAGGAAGGCTGGGGAAAGAGCACCGGAGGAGGCACCGAGACCCTTCAGGCCAGCTACATCAGCAAGAAGGGAGACCTGACCCTCACCATCGACGCCGAGGGGACCGCCGAGGGTACGACGGTCAATATCAAGATCAAGGTGGAGAAGGACTGAATCAGGGGGGAGGAGGACTGAGGGAGCGGCGAAGTCCAGAGACTCGGATCGTCTCGGCCACCGCGGAGTCGGCGCCGCTCGGTCGGAGTCTGCCATAGATCGGAGTCTGCTATAGACCATAGAAACGAACGGCGTGCGGCCGGGTGCAGCTCGGGTCGGCGTGACCTGCGCCCGGTTGGCGCCGTTCGTTTCAGTGGTTGAGGGCTTTCGTCAGATGCAGCGGGTGCGACCCTCCCGTTTTCTGCTAGACTGGGCGCGTCTCGATCAACACGTTGCTCTCTGACGCATACCCAATGCTTGGCTGCTTAGCCAGGCAGGTAGTTTGGTGAGCGAGAGAGCACCTTTCGGTTAGGATGGCGGTTACCTAGGCCAACCACCCCGACCAGAAAGGTGCTCCCGTCAAAAGGAGAGTGAGCTTGGGACGTGCCAGTT
Organism: Bacteroidota bacterium; assembly: GCA_050260295.1. Classification (GTDB taxonomy): domain Bacteria; phylum Bacillota; class Limnochordia; order Limnochordales; family DUMU01; genus DUMU01. The sequence continues at coordinate 816 of JBLNBY010000291.1, read as the reverse complement.
GGTCTGCATCTCCCGTGGGACAGCCACCGCTCAGGTGTGCGGAGTATGCTTCCTGACGGCGAAGGAGGACGCCCTGAAATCCGTTGCCATTTCGTTGCCAGGCCCAAGCAGCCGTCGGGCCTGGCTCAGCCCGACCTTAAGATTCTGAAGGTCTCACTCAAAAAGCTTAAGGCCCAGATGGTCTGGGCCTTAAGCTTCTGGCGGAGAGGGAGGGATTCGAACCCCCGGGGCTCATCGCCCAACTGTTTTCAAGACAGCCGCCATAAACCGCTCGGCCACCTCTCCACGCCCCGGAGCGTCCTCCACCCCGGGCGCTTCACCCATTATACCGTCACCCCTCTCCGACAATCAAGCCGAGGTGCTCGCCCGGCCGCCTGATCGGAGCCGAGCCCAACTCCGGGACCCGCCCCCCAATCCCCGATGCACTGGTCGCACCGGCGAGCTCGGTTCTGCCTGGCGGCAAACGCTTGTGCCGCATCCTGCCCGAGGGTAAGGGTATTGGGGGGTAGAGGGCGGTCTGGCAGCGTGCACGAGGCCTGCTGGGCGAAGCACCGGTGCTGATCAGGGCACCGATCGGGCACTCGGACTCAGCGCCCCGGCCCCATCACCGACGTCAACCGATGTCCAATCGTTCCAATTAGCAAGGAGCAAGGCTAATGCTCTGTCAGGCTGGGGCTGAGGAGTGGTGTCACGGCCTAACTACTTCCAGCTAAGGTTTGCGTTATGGTCGGGCTTTCCGTTGTTGGTCTCGCTGATGGCGTGATTGGCAGCGTAGGGGCTGCCGATGTGGCTGAGCACTTGGTCGGGCTCAGCGTC
>JBLNBY010000290.1:0-8431 GCA_050260295.1 Bacteroidota bacterium | reverse complement strand
AGCGGGGCACTGGACCAATCCGCTTGGACGAAGGTTTCGGCGTCGGACCAAAACAAGAGGCCTGGCTTTGTATCGACAGCTTTCCGGAGTTCCGCAAACCAGGTGGTGAAGTTGTCCATGGTAAGACCGCCCGCCCCCACGCAATCCTGTGGGGCGAAGATATCACCGGGCCGCAGATGGGTACGGGCGAAGACCCGCGTCCAGAAGTCCCGGTACTGGGCCGCCGTGCCCAGGCGATAGTTCATGAAAGGACAGAAGAGGAAGGGAAGCGTGGGATCGAGCGCGGTCAAGTGATCCAACTGAACATTGAGTGCAGCCACCAGCACGTTCTCCCAGGTCTGGAAGCGGAAGTTGTAGTTGTCGACTTCCCACACCCAGTACCAACCGTAAAACGTGCCCGGATACCGGCTGTGATACTTTTGATAGAGCTCGGTGGCGATGACGTTGCCTCGCTTCATTTCTTCCAAAAGCCAGGCCGGGTCACGGGCGGCGTTCTTCCACCAATCCTCATTGAAGTTGAGGCCCACGAATACTTTCATCCCGTACTTAGCAGCGTAATGGAGTGACCTTTCGACAAGGTCCGGATAGCCGGGCTTCTGCTGAAAACCCGGCAGGCCGGTGGGGTATATAGTTTGGCCAACGAGGGTCTCGCCCGCCGGTAACGTAGTTGTGACCGTGTAGGCAGTGGGAGCGATGACGATGTAGGTCATCCCCGCTTCTTTGAGGTAAGCAAACTCTTTGTCCCAGGTCTCATCATCCCAACTGCTCGACAGCCAGTCCTGGATGAACGTCCCGGTGGCTACGGGCGGAGCGGGCGTCCCCGGGCCTGCCGCCACGACGCCGGCCAGGGCAGGGCCGAGGGCGAGGCCGGTCAGGACCATGCCGGCCCGCCCCACCCACCGCAACGGTTGCAGGATCAGGAGTGGAATCCCGTCCAGTGTCCTTTTTCGCTGATCATTCACTTCTGTGTCACTCTCCTACCGGGCCTTACCCGGGCGTTTACGCGCCGGTCACCGGGACTGTTACAGATCTTAGTAACGGGCCCCATCTGGGAGTCACTGTCCTGGGGCGTAACGCCGTTCAGCAATCCAGAACACCGGTTCGCGCTGTAGCCGCGCGTTTGCTTTTTCCTGAGCCGTGGTCAGGACGTTCTCAAGAGCTGCTCCCGACCTGACCTGCTGATATGCTTCACCTAAGACAGTGTTGATCCATGCGGGACGTTCACCCGGGAAGATGCTGTAGGGAACGGTCTGTAATGTGGCCCGGAAAACCGGGTCCTGGGTAAAGGCCGGGTTAGACCACAGCGTCTTTACCGACGGGATGCGGGTCAATGCCAGGTTGCGCTTGACGGGAAATGTCGACTCCTCGTAGACCCAGCGCAAGAAACGGAAGGCTGCCGTTTTCTCTTCGGCTGGCGCTGCTGCCAATACTGCAAAGTCGGTCTCGTAGTTATTGCGGGCAACCGCGGGCTTGGTTTGGCCGGTCCAGGTGGGAATCCGAACCGCGGTCCACCGGAACTTCGCCTGTGCCTGTACTACGTGCCGGTAGAAACCCCACTCGTAGAGAATACCGACCTGGTTGCGCATGAATGTCCCGTTCCAGTACTCCATCTCCGGATGCCAACTCTTGTCCTGGACTTGGAGTTGGTAGACCAGGGTAAGTGCCCGTCGTCCGGCCGGGGTATCCAGCTGCAACCGCGTCCCCTTTTCATCCCACAAGAATTGTCCTTGCTGGTAGATGAGATCATCCCAAAGGGCGGTACCGTTACCATCGAACCCCGTGACTTGCACGCGGCCGTCGGGTGCGTAACGAGTGAGCTTGCGTGCAGCAGTGCGCAGTTCGTCCCAGGTCGACAACGTCGGCCGCAATCCCGCCTCGTCGAGCATGTCCAGGTTCAGCCAGAGCAACGGTGTCATCACCCCGCCCAGCGTGAAACGGATGGAGTCCTGCACTTCGGAACCGGCTTCCAGATTCCAGAAGAGTTCCTGCATCGCCTGGCGCGGCCAAATCGACTCGGGTATAGGTTCAAAGATGGATAACAGGCGGGACGTGAAAGCATTATGGAATTGCGTGAGGCTCGGAGTATTACCTGCGGCCGCGGCAAGCAAGAGCTTCTCTACCAAAGCATCCCAACTGGCCTGCGGTTCGATCTTGAAGCTCACTTCGGGGTGCAACTTATGATAGGCAGTAGCCAACTCACGGTAGAGGTCTTCTGTATCGCCGGCCACGACCCACCACGTGAGGGTAACGGGCTTGCTCTCGCCCTTTACAGTCGCAGACGCTGCTCTAACCAGGACACCAGAACTTGCGCCGACCAGTAACCCGATCGCAACCACCGAAGCCAACATCTGGTTGAACCTGCCCCGCTGCATCGCATCCGACCTCCCTGCCCGCGAATTCCTGGCTCGCCGCCCGGCCGTTCCGGACCGGGTCTACCATGACCCCGTTGGTCTGTTCGTTCCCCCGTTGGTCCGTTGACCGGTTGCGACGTCTGACGTCTATTGACCGGGCAGCTTTCTCCCAACCGAACCACTGTATACCAACGCTATCATAGAGAGCCCTAATGACATATGTCAATCATTCACGATCATGATTTGATGGGGCATCGTTTGTGGCCGAAACAGCCTGCTGCGGGCGGGCCGAAGTCGTTGTGGATGATCGAGAGGCGATAGGCAAGAGCAGATTAACAGCAGGTTAGCCAGCATGCGCGGCAGGACACCCCTGGGCGCGAGAAGAGGATATCCTGAGCCAGCAATGCCGGTAATGACCTATGTAACTATATCTTGACAGACCCTCGCAGGCGACATATGCTGGGCTCGTGGAGAGCTGGTACGATCGGTGGGGTTGCATACAGTGATGCATCTGGCCGGTGCTTTCGCATGGCAGCCATGTAGCGCCGTTCAGATGCAGCAGATGCTGCGGGCGTGATGCGGTTGCGGGGCAATAGTGCCGCATGTGCCGCAAGTGCCGGACGTTGGAAGGGCTGTAAGCATCGCGTGCGGTTGGCAGGACGCAGCCCGCAATGTGAGCGAAGAGGAGTAGTCTGCCGATGGCTGTTGATCGGGTCGACCCGGGAGTTCCGGGGCCACGATATCTACAGGTCGTCGATATACTGCGACGGCGGATTGCCGCCGGTGAACTACCGGTGGGAACCCGTATTCCGTCCGACCGTGATCTGGCCGCTCAGATGGGCGTTAGTCCCGTAACAGTGAGCCGGGCGCTGCAACGGTTGAGCGAGATCGGGATGGTTCGCCGCGAGGTAGGCCGGGGAACGTTTGTGATCTCCTGCGGACCGCAGCAGAAGTTGGAGGTTCATCTGCGAGTACTGTTTGGAACCGGCTTGGCGCCGGAAACCGTACGGACCGACTATTACCTCGGCCCGTTGTTGCGGGGACTGATTGATGAAGCATCAAGGCAGGGGGTACTTTTCTCTTTCGGTGAGTTGCGTTCCGGCCAGGGTTCTTCCAAGGTTGAGAGCGTCAACAACGATGCGCTGATCTTCGTGACTCCAACGCAGAGGCATGTTGATCTATTGCAGAGTTTGTATCAGGCCAAGCGCCCGTTTGTTCTTCTGGGAGCACACTGGGGCGATCTTCCGGCGCCAAGTGTGGATAGTGACAACTTTGAGGCGGGCAGACGGGTGGCCAAGCGGTTGGCCAGGTTGCATCATCGAAGGATAGCGTTCCTGGGAGCGTTCGCGGACGCACCCAACACCCGGGATCGTCTACTCGGATTCAAGGCGGGGTTGGCAGAGGTGGGGCTGCCCATAGACCAGGCACTGATCACCGTGGTACCGGATAGTACAAAGGCCACGGTCGAAGAAGTAATCCAGGGATGGATGGGTATGCACGCTCCTCCAACAGCGGTCTTCGCGGCCGGCTACGAGCTGTCTGTCTGGGCCTACAAATCCATTCTCGGCGCAGGGCGAAGCATTCCCGACGATGTCTCTTTGGTTGGCTTCGATGACAATCCAGCTGACTTCTGGGATCAGAACCCTATCACCACGGTGATCCAGCCTCTGTATCGCATGGGTGTTGAGGCAGTTCGTCTGGCACTAGTCAACCGGCGAGCCTTTCCCCCAAATGGCAAGAGCATCTTGCTGTTACCATGCCGGTATGTGGAACGAGGCAGTACAGCGAAGGCAAACGTTTAGTACGATCTTGACTTGGTGTTTGAACGAATACTAGCGACGAGCAAAGGCGGATTGAAATCGCCGATCGAGGAGAGCTTGCTCTACAAGAAAGTCTACGGAGCACTGACGGGTGGCGCGTTAGGAGACGCGATGGGTGCTCCCATAGAAGGCGGGCTGGTGAACGCCTGCAACCCGCAGGCCGCCTACCGGGAAGCGACATCGGTCGCAGCCATCAACACGCACAGTTACGGGTTGGAGGGAGCGGCGGTTCTGGCTGCCGGCATTGCGGAGGCGATGCGGCCGGACGCCGATCGGGATTCGGTGTTCATTGCGGCGCTGGCTGTGGCCCATGGCGGGACGAAGCAAGCGCTGACCGAAGTGGTATGACACGGTCCGCCGGTACAAGAGTATCCGAGAGGCCATCGTACCGGTGCGGGAGGTAACAACGCGCTGGGACGGCCGCTTGGCCGGAACAAGTCCCGGGATCGAGAACCCCGACAAGTGCCTGGAGGAGGTGGCAGCGGCGTTTGCCATGTTCTATCTGGCCCAGGGCAGTGCGATGGAGGCGATCGAAGGGGGCGTCAACTTTGGACAGGACAATGACTCCATCGCCGGCATGGCGGGAGCGCTGGCGGGGGCATTGTACGCAGGGGCAGGGTTGCGCCCCGAGCTTATCCATCAGGTGGAGCAAGCAAATGAATACGATGCAGTCCAGTGGGCGCGAAAGATGAGCGAAGCGATCATTGCCATTCAGACGTCGGACCGCGAGCGCCTGGAGGATGCTACACGGCTGCATGCAGGTGCGGCCTAGAGCACGATTTGGCAAATCGGGTTGGGTACTCAGTGCCTGCAGTAATTCACATTAGTAAGTTTTAGAGTCAGAGAGGGGAAATAGCACATGCGAAAGATCCTTACTGCCATGTTGTGTGGTCTCAGTATCGTAAGTTTGGTGAGTTCCGCGTTGGCGGCTAATGAACCCGTCCGGATAGTGCGGGGTACGGCAGTTTTAGATGGGAACCTCGATGATTTTGTTGCAGCAGGCGCCGAGGTCTGCAAGCTCTACCCGCCGGACTTCAATGGCAAGACTCAAGCTCCCGACAATCCGGAAGATCAAAGTGCTGTGGTGTATGCCATGTACGACGATGAGTATTTCTACATCGGAGCGAAGGTCACCGACGACAAGGTAGTTATGGAACGGTCAGGCAGTTCGATCTGGGAGAACGACGAGGTCGGTTTCTGGTTGGAGGGTTATCAGTTCGGCATTGCGGTCTCCAAGGACGATGGAAAGCCTTTCGTACAGGATTGGATGAATTCCTGGGCCAGATCCGCGGCTGCATTTGCCCTTACGGCAAATGGTTGGATAGTGGAGGCGAAGCTGTCTATTGCTGACTTGCGGCTGGCCGGTGTTGATATCGGCAAGGGCAAGTCGATACAGTTCGCGGTGACGACTGACGATGGCGATACGCCCGGCGGCGGTTGGGAAGGCAACCTGCAGTTCCCAAAGTCCTGGACCTGGAACCAGCCGGCCACCTTCGCTACGGCGACGTTTGAGTAAGGAGGGGAATCTGATGCGGGCCGCTTTATTCAGCTGCAGGTTGACCCACAAGGCCGTTTTGGCCGTCGCCCTGGTTGTCTTGGCGTCAGGGGTGTTTTCAGTACAGGCCTTCGCCAAGACGGTGATCACCGTGGCCACCTACGGCGACATCATCACTCAGAAGGATACCTGGGAGGACATCAAAAAGACCTTTGAGGCCCAAAACCCCGGGTATGAACTATCTTATACCGTTATTCCCTATAATGACTACATCACCAAACTGACAACCATGTTTGCCACAGGCAAGTACCCAGATGTGTTCCAGACTTGGGCTCAATACAAACCGCGCTGGGCAGACGATGGAATCCTGCTCGACGTAACCTCTTTCGTCAACAACAGCAAGCGCCTGAATATGAACGACTACTTCCCGGTTGCGTGGGATGCGGCCAAGTATAAGGGTAAGTATTATGGTACGCCGCATGATTTCAACTCCGAGGTGTACTACTTCAACTTGGATATAGCTGCGGACACTGGTCTCACAGTACCGTCTTTGGATTGGGACTGGCGGGACTTCGAACGGTATGTGACCAAGATGAGCCGTCCAGATGAAGGGATCTTCGGAACCAACCACTCGCTCCAGTGGGGTGGTGGGCTCCAGTGGGTGTACAACTTCAGCGGTCACTACTGGTTGACCGACAACAACACCAAGGCGGCCGTTTCCGATCCTAAGGTCGTGGACATGATCAAGTTCTGGGTGAAGCTGACCTTCGACCTGAAGGCGGCCCCCTCGGTGCTGAAGCCGGGCCAGCCCGGCAAGGACGAGTTTGGTGGCTATTTCGGCGTCTGGCAGGGCTGGGTTGCGTATCTGGACCAGCTCTCCGGCTTTGAGCGGAACGCCAGGGCGGCAGGCAAGGACTTCTGGGAGTGGACGATGCTCCCCTACCCGGCCGGGCCGGCGGCGCAGCGCAACTTTGCGCAGGGCCACATGTGGAGCATCTACTCGAAGCATCCCGACCCCGAGAAGGCCTGGGTGCTCGCCGAGTGGCTGGCAAGCTACGAGGGGCAGAAGGTGTGGGCCCGCAACCACGCCTTCCAGCCGCTGATGCCCAAGCCCGAGCTCTGGGAGAGCTACCTGAGCTTCCTGCCTAAGGAGAAGTACCAGAAGACTGCTGCTTTCCTGCTTGGATATCTATATCCGAAGTATGCTCTCAACTTCTCGTACTGGCCAACCTATCCGGAGATCCAGCAGGTCTGGACCCAGGCGATGGCGGACATCTTCGTCAACCAGAAGTCGCCGGACACCGTTCTGCAGAATGCCAACGCCCGGATGGAGGCCATACTGCTGCGGCGCGGTGTGAAATAGGCTGTGAACCAGCCGCACAAAGAGTCACTGGGATTGGCAATCCGCAATGCCGGGAGCCGGCCAGGAGCTCTGGCCGGCTCCTATGGTTCCGGCCTCGGCGGCGCATGCTAATTGCTGCCGGTGTGGCCGTCAAGCGGCAGCGTATAACGTGACCAGTCATCGCAGCGCAAAACCTCAGAAGTTAAGAACTTCCTGTCGCCCCGGAACAGGAGTTGCAGCAAATACCGGAGAATTCCTCCAGAAGTATACCCCGCTTCCAGGCAGGGGCGGCAAGGAGTGACCGGTATGTCCGCTATGCACTTGAGGTCAGCGGCGAGACAGGGTCCCTGTCTCGCTGTGGCACTGGTGGTGCTGGCAATTCTAGTAACTGCCTCCGGGACGATGGCAACTGCATCCACTGCTCCCTCCTCTGCTCCCAACCCGCCGGCAGGCGGCAGACCTAAAATCGAGCTCAACTTCTGGAATTGGTGGGATACCTGGCGCACCGACATCATGAACGAAGTGATCGCCAGCTTCGAGAAAGAGTACCCCTGGATAAAGATCAACAACCAGGTGCAGCCCTGGTCGGGCCGGGAGAGCAAGGTGGTCGCCGCCTTCGCAGCCGGAACTCCTCCCGACATTCTGATGGCCACCCGGGCAGAAGTGATCAACCTGGCGGACCAGGGATTGATCACACCTTTCACTCCGTTCATCAAGAAGTATGGGCTGGACCTACGCATCTTCTTCCGTTTCGAAATCGACGCGTTTCGCTGGGAAGGTGAGATCTGGACATTTCCCTTCCCCACCGTCTCCGGCAATGACGATTTCTACGTATATAACCGCACTCTTTTCGAGGAGGCAGGGCTGCCTGCCAACAAACCACCCCGCACCTGGAGTGACTTGGCTGCGGCCGGGCGCAAGCTGACCAGGAAGCGTCCTGACGGCCGCATCTCGCAGCTGGGGCTGCGCTGGACCGGACCGCAGTTCTTCCCTCTTCTCTACAGCAACAGCGGCCAATTCCTCTCCGACAGCCTCAAGTCGGTAACGTTCAACTCCCCTGAAGGCGAGGAAACGCTCCGCTACATGGTGCAGTACGTCCACGAAGTAAACGGTGGCGTGGCCGGCCAGGACCAATTCTCCCGGGATGTGGGGGGCGGCTGGGGAGACCCCTTCTACCGCGGTATGGAGGCCATCTTCTTCGAGAACGTGAGTGTGTTCTCCGCCATCAAGCAAAAGGCTGCCCCCGGCTTCTCCTGGGGAGTGGGCATGATGCCTTATAACGAGAAGAACCCCAAAGCCAAATCGACGGGGGTGGCCGGCATGCGCTTCGGCTGGGGGTATGTTATTCCGGCCTCCCTGCCCAAGGAGAAGCAGGAGGCGGCTTATCTATTCGTGCAGTACCTGACCACCCGGCCAGAGGGCT
>JBLNBY010000289.1:0-4599 GCA_050260295.1 Bacteroidota bacterium | reverse complement strand
ATGGCCGTAAGCGTGAGCCGGGTCGTGGCCGTGGCCATGGCCGCCACCGAAGGCCAGCTTGCTCTGTTCCGCCAGGAGACGTTTGAGGGCGTCCGTGACGAAACCCTTTTCACCGGCACTGCCATCTTCCGTGACCAGATGGCGGGAGGTTGCCCAGGCAGATGTGGTTTCCCAACCGATAACACTCTGGGCGTTGCGGAAGCCGAAGATAACAGTTACAGAGAGTCCCTGGGCAGCAAACCTTTCACCGGCAAAGACCAGGGGCGCAACCCCCGCTCCTCCGCCTACGAGCAGCAGGTGTTTCCAGGCCCGCTCAACGTGGAACGGTCTGCCGAGCGGCCCGAGCACCGAGTACACCTGCCCCGGCTCGGCAGCGGCAAGGATCTGCGACCCCCGACCAACTGCCTGACCGAGCAGGAGTATTTCCTCTTGCGTACCGTTCACCCGATAAATACTGAAGGGCCGCCGCAGCAGCGGATCCCAGCCCGCCTGCGCAAACTCGTTGACCCCGGGAACCAGCGGGTGAACTGCAACCATGACGAACTGCCCAGGTTCGGCCCGCCGGGCAATCTCACCGGCCCGCAACGCAATGGTGAAGAGATTGCGACCGAACCGTTCCACCCGGGTGACCACGGCATTCTCCATGCGCGGATCATCCGCCATCCGTAGACCACCTCACCGTTTGTCGCACACCGTGTCAACCCTTCATTAACTTCCCCCAATGACCCACCGACCACCGACCGACACCCTTAAGACGCCTCCAACTGCCTCTGCCTGCCCCGGACGATCTCCAGGAAACGGTCGAAGAAATAGGCCGCATCCTGCGGGCCAGGCATCGCTTCCGGGTGGTACTGGATGGAGAAGACGGGCCGGGTCGCATGCTGCAGGCCCTCGACCGTACCGTCGTTGAGCTCGCGGTGGGTGACGATGACGTCGGACGGCAAGGAGGATTCGTCCACGGCGAAACCGTGGTTTTGCGAAGTCATGTAGGAACGGCCGGTGGCCAGTTCAATAACGGGGTGGTTTGCTCCCCGGTGGCCGTACTTGAGCTTGAAGGTACTGCCGCCAAAAGCCAGGGCGAGTATCTGGTGGCCGAGGCAGATCCCGAAAATGGGCAGTTCGGACCGGTCCTTCATGATCCCACGGACCGTTTCTACTACATAGGGAACGGCCTGGGGATCACCGGGGCCGTTGGAGATCAGTACGCCGTCGGGATCGAGGGAAAGAATCTGCTCCGCGCTGGCACGCGCCGGAACGACGGTCACCCGGCAGCCCCGCTGTTGAAGCATGCGGATCTGGTTGTGCTTGGCCCCCAGGTCGTAGAGAACGATATGGGTACGGGCCGGGGCGTGGGCCGGAATGGGGGTACTAGACTGGCCACCGGATGTTACGGCGGCGGCTGCGGGAGGCTCGTGGGTTGGCTCATAGGTGGGTTCATGAGTGGGTTCGTGGGTTTCTATGCCATCTCCGGTCACCCGCGCCACCCAGTCCACATCGCTGATACCTGCCGCCTGCCGGGCCTTTGCCAGGAGCGCGTCATCGGTTGCACCCGGAAGGGTGCTGATCACTGCCCGGCACGTGCCGTACTCCCGCAGATGCCGGACGAGAGCCCGGGTGTCGACCCCCTCGATGCCCGGCAATCCCTGAGATCTGAGGAATGAGTCTAAGCTCTGCTCGGCGCGCCAGTGGCTGGGAGTCGTCGCCGCCTCCCGCACCACCAATCCCAGGGCAAACGACTGGCGTGATTCGTTGTCATCCCGGTTGATACCGTAGTTGCCGATCAAGGGATAGGTAAGCGTGATTATCTGGCCCGCGTACGACGGGTCAGTAAGGATCTCCTGGTAACCGGTCATGCCAGTGTTGAAGACGAGTTCGCCGGCGTTCTCCCGCTCAGCCCCCAGCGCCCAGCCTTTCAGGACCAATCCGGTCTCGAGGACGAGGAGGGCCGGCCGACGGTCATGTGCAGACATACTCTTCACCTGCTGCCTGAGTATTGCACCTAGTGTACTCTCCCAGCAAACAGGGTGTCAACGAAACGTCCGTATCAAGGAGCAGAGGCCCGATTCAGGGAAGGCTGGCCGGGGGTGAGATTGGGTTGGGCCGCAGGCTGAGCCGCAGGTCGGGCGGCAGGCTGGTCCGGGGGCTCGACTTCGAGGCCGATCAGACGGTGCAGCTGACGCCAGATTACCCCGAATCCGGGCATATCCGGCTGACGAGGACGAGGAAGGGGGTTGTCGATCAGCGCGGCGATGCTGCTCAGGGCGGTGTCAGGATTTCTGCCGGCGGCACGGCCGAGAGCACTGACGACGGCACGGTCGGCAAGAGCGGTGGAGTCTGCCGGCGCCAGCGGCCGCAGCACCAGGATGCGGTCACTTTGGATAACGGCCTCCTGGATATTGTGAGTGACGAAGATGATCGTGGTCTTCGTCTGCTGCCAGAGCCGCAGAAGTTCTTGCTGCAGGACGTTGCGGGTCATGGCATCCAGTGCGGCAAACGGTTCATCCATGAGCAGCATCCGAGGAGCGACCGAGAGGGCGCGAGCGATCGCCACCCGCTGTTTCATGCCGCCGGATAGCTGGTGCGGGTAATATTCGAGAAAGCGTTCCAACCCTACCATTTCTAAAAAGTGAACTGCACGCGCCCGCCGCTCCCGGCGCGGGACTCCCGCCGCCCGCAGGGCGAACTCCACGTTGCCCAGGACGGTGAGCCAGAGAAAGAGCTGGTCCGTGTCCTGGAAGACCATCATCCGGTCTATTCCGGGCCCAGTTATCTCCCGCCCCTCGACGCGTAGCGAGCCCCGCGAAGGTTTCTCGAAACCGGCGATGCAGCGCAGCAGGGTAGTCTTGCCGCACCCGGACCGTCCGATGATCGAGATGAACTCCCCCCGGCGAACGGTCAACTCCACATCCGCCAGAACGGCAAGTTCTCCCCCGCCACCGGGACTCGGGAAGCGTTTGTGCAAAGAGTTCACCACGAGCAATGGTGCTGTTCCCGCCTCCTGCTGGTGGTGATCGAGCAAAACAGCCATCGCCGCCACCCCCGTGTTTTCACTCAGTACCTTGGTTAGCCCGGTTAGCCCCAGTCAGCCTTGGTTACACCCCGCCTGCTCCCCATATCTACTCAGCCCGGCTCATCCCCCACCGTCTGACGGTCAAGCGCTCGAGCGTACCAAAGACGACATGTTCGACCAGAATTCCGATGATGATGATCATCAGCATGCCGGCAAATACGGCCGGGATCTCCAAGAAGAAGCGTCGCTTGTATATGAACCACCCCAGCCCCCCATCGCCGCCGCCCGCCCCGAAGACCATCTCACCCGCGACCGCGGTCTGCCATCCCCGGGCCCAGGCCAGGCGCAGGCCGGCCAGAGCATAGGGCAGCGAGGCGGGGATGAGGACGTAGAGGGTAAGACGGGCGCGGCGCAGTCCCAAGTTCCGCCCGGCCTCGATCTGGGTTCGGGGCACCGATTCCAGGCCGGCCAGGAGGTTTTGTACCATCGGCCAGATGCAGGAGAAGACGACCACCGCCAGGACTGCGGGAGCCCCCGTGCCAAACCACAGGAGAAAGATGGGCAATACGGCAATGCCAGGCAGCGGATGGAGAACGTTGAGCAGAGCGTCTACGAGCGAACGCAGGGGGCGAATGCCAAGGGCGACGGCGGCAGCAGCGATGGAGATGGTAACTGCCAAAGCCACGCCCGCGGAAATAGTACCCAACGACCAGCTGGTGCGGGCCAGGATCTCACCGGTCCGCACCTCGGCAATGAGTGCCGCCAGGACGCCGGACAGCCGGGGAAAGAGGATGGACGGGTAGATGTTGGCACGTGCCAGCGCTTCCCAGGCGACCGCGACCAGCAACAGCCAGCCGGCCTGACGGATGAAGGGCAAGTGAATGAGGTTTCGTGCCCAGCCTCGTCCCCACAGTTGCGAGCGTGTTTGCAGCCGAGCTTGCGGTTGCACGAACCTGTCACGGTCTTCGGGATCTTTGCTGGTTTCCCACATCTCGGCGTTGCCCCCTGCAGCAGGTCTGGTCTGCCAGCAACTTTGTACCTTGTTCCTCTGATTCCTCTACTCCTCTCCCGGCGGTACCAGCGCGGCTACGTTCTCCCAGGCCAAGTCATCCAGACTCACCGGCATGCGCCGGATGAACCCGTTTTCGTACATGAACCGGGCAAACTTCATCAATCCGCGGACTTCCACGGTATAGTGAACTCCCGGCCAGGTGAGATAGGCATAGGTCTTATCGACACTCAGGTTGAATTCGGGAGCGAGAATGGGAGCTGCCTCTTTCTTGTGGGTCTCCAGCCAGTTCATGGCTTCGGTCAGTGCGGCCACGAACTGGCGGTAGGCCCGGGCGCGGGATTCGTGAAATTGCTTCGTAACCACGCCAACGTTGAAGCTGAACCGGCCGCCGAAGGCCTGCTGGTCCGTAAGGACGGCGTGGAATCCCGGTTGGCTCAGCAGTTCGAAAGCATACGGGGGTGTGGTAAAGTGGGCCGTGATTCCCCGCCGGGCGAGCAGGGCGGCCATACCATCAGGGTGGGCCATGGCCACCAGGAGTGAATCCAGGGCTTTGGCGTTGCCCAGCTCTCTCTTGGCC
>JBLNBY010000288.1:0-2536 GCA_050260295.1 Bacteroidota bacterium | reverse complement strand
AGGGATCGCCTTGCTCCTATCGCTGGTGGTGGGAGCGGTAGCGGCACTCTACCCGGCGTGGGAGTCTTCCCGGCTGCAGCCAAGGGAAGCATTTCGTGACGACCTGTGAAAGGTGTGAGATCAGGCTGAGGGGAGGTAACCGAGTTGGGTGAACCGGCAGCGCAACCAGCAGCGACAGCGGCGGCGGTAACAGCAGCGGCGGCGACAGCGGCAGCACCGCAGGGGCATGCGGATGAGGCCCCCCTTATCACGCTGCGGGGGATCACCAAAGTCTACTACACGACCAAGACGCCCGTACCCGCACTGAATGGCGTCGACCTTGAGATCCAGGCCGGCGAGTTTGTCAGTATCATGGGTCCCTCCGGTTCGGGGAAGTCCACGTTGCTGCACATCCTCGGTGCCTTGGATGTGGCGACGAGCGGCGAATACCTGTTGGAGGGGGTGCGGGTGACGGGGCTACCAGACCGTGAACTCTCCCGCATTCGCAACCGGCACTTTGGCTTTGTCTTCCAGAGCTACAACCTCTTTCCCGAGCTGACCGCGCTGGAAAATGTGGAAGTGCCCATGATCTACGCCGGCGTGCGCGGACCTGAGCGGCGACACCGGGCCGAACGTCTGCTAGAACGGTTCGGCTTGGGCCATCGCATGAGCCACCGGCCGGCCGAGCTCTCCGGTGGCGAGCAGCAGCGGGTGGCCATCGCCAGGGCGCTGGCCAACGGGCCGACCCTGCTTCTGGCTGATGAGCCGACCGGGAACCTCCCCACCACCCATGGCGAAGAGATCATGTCCATTCTGCAGGAGCTCAACGACGAAGGCATGACTCTGGTCGTCGTCACCCATGATTGGCGGATCGCCTCTTACGGCAAGCGCCTGGTCGAGCTCCAGGACGGGCAGATCGTGGGCGATCGCCAGATCGGCCCTGCAGAGCGCCGGCTGCGTCCCGGGGCGGGGGAGCTGGTGGCTGGGGTCGAGGGTGGGGAGCAAGCGCCGGCCGCATCCCAGCCCGAACCTGGAGCAGGGCACGAGGCTGCGCCCGGGGCATAGCCGGTGTGGCGAGTGGGAGGGTGTCGAGCAGCGTCCGGGCGCTACATCAACAAAGTGACGTCCGAGCCGGAGGGTAGCAGTTCATGAGTAGTGGTCATCTCTGGTGGGCGGTGCGCCGCCTGCGTTACCAGTGGTTGCAGGCAGTCTTCATCGTCGTGGGACTGGCGCTGGGAGTCGCCGTCTTTACCACAGTCACCACTCAACTGGTCAACTCGCGCCGGGACATCCGGAGGATTGCAGAGAAGGACCCTTCTCTCCAGCAGGTCGTGGTGACCCCCAAGCAGCGAGCAGCTGAGGCCATGGGGCCGGAAGCCCCAGTTGCCCGGCTGGTTACTGACGATGGGCAGACCGAGGAACCACCGTCGTTGACCCTGGCGGATTTCCTGGACGTGCGAGAGAATGTGCCAGGATTGCGCTACTCACTGCTGGATAGAGTGATCACCGGGATGCCAGCGGTGGCCGGGGATGATGAGCCGCTGGTGGATACGGATGTGATGCTGCAACGGGTTACCCCCGACCAGTTTCAGGTGGACGAGGCGCAGCTACTGGCCGGCACCTTCTTCACCTGGGACGACTTCGTGGCGGCCCGTACGCTGCTGGTAGTAGATGAGTCATGGGTTAGGGGTTACTTCCCTGAGCTCTCCTCTCCCGGCGAGGCGGTCGGCCACGCGATTGTTACTGCCGGCCTCGGCGGCCCGGACGCCGCCGGGCGGAAGTGGACGATCGTCGGGGTGGTAGCTGATCCCGATGAAGATGCGGCTACGTCCGGGCCGGGCAGGAGGAGAGGGTGGGCTTCGGGAGGCCGGTTCCGTGGGCAGCGGGTAACTGGCAACGCCTACGTCCCCGAGACCGCGCTGTCGGTGCTCCACGGCCGGGCGAGGGCCGGAGGCTCAGCCATGATGGCCGTCACAGCACGGTCGGAACCTGTCACAGACGTCTCGGCGATCGATCCCGGTCAGGTAACGTACTACAACCTCGTGTTCTGGCCCGAGCCTGATGTCCCACCGGAGACGCTCGCCACCCGTATCCAGGCCTACTTGGACGCCAAGCTTGGTCGGGAGCGGTTTGAGGTCTTCTCGCCTGTTCAACGGATGGCAGAGGCACTGCGCGGGCAGTGGCGGGTCTTTGCCGCGCTCGCCGGGCTTGCCTCGTTGGCGCTCTTCATTGGCGCGGTCAACGTGCTCAACCTCAACCTGGCCCATGTACTGCAGCGCCAGCGCTTGATAGGATTGTCGGCCGCGCTGGGCGCCTCAAGGCGGCAGCTGGTGGGGCAATCCCTAGTCGAGGCTCTATTCCTGGGTCTCGGTGGGGGTCTCCTGGGCGCGCTCCTGACCGTGCCAGGTCTCCGGCTGCTCTTCCTCTTCCAGGCCCATGACGTCCCCGAGGCTTCCCGGGCGCAGTTGGTCCTCGCCTACCAGGCCGACCCCTGGATGCTCCTGGCGGGCGTGGCCCTGGGCGGAGCCATCAGTCTACTCTTCGGCCTCGTTCCAAC
>JBLNBY010000287.1:0-3652 GCA_050260295.1 Bacteroidota bacterium | reverse complement strand
CTGGTACAGGCCGGGCAGCGGCAGGGCGGAATCGTACGTCAACACCGCCAGTTGGTCCACCTGACTCGCCACCGCCCGCAGGTAGTCGGTGGTATACAAATCAGAGCGAAGCACACCCGGGATCCACCCGGGGCGA
Organism: Bacteroidota bacterium; assembly: GCA_050260295.1. Taxonomy (GTDB): domain Bacteria; phylum Bacillota; class Limnochordia; order Limnochordales; family DUMU01; genus DUMU01. Next base: position 3,516 of record JBLNBY010000287.1, on the reverse strand, counting down.
AGCGGCCTGACGGCTACAGAAAGCACCTGACCGGGTAGAAGACCTTTCGCCCGGATTTCGCCCAGAAGGGTGAGGAAAAAAGGGTCTCCGCTGCGTATGGGTTGTATGTCCAGATGAACGCCGTCCAGGAAATTACCTACCATCAGGCTGGCAACGGTCTGCGTAATCTCCTGGCGGACAGCAGCATTCTCGAGGTCGAGCCCCGGGCCGAAGTCAGCATTCTTACCCCCGACCCAGGCGAGAACTTTGCCCTGGTAGCCTGCCAGGCGCAACGCGCCGAGGAGCCGGCCCAACCCCTCTCCCCGTGCATCGGCCAGCTTGCCGCTGGCATCGAGCGCACCAGCGTGAATGAGGAGATAACCGAAACGATGGTACTGGACGCGTTCCACCAGTTGCAGCAGGTCGGTGTCGGAGAAGTTGCCACTGAACCACCTGTATCCCAGCCAGATGGCGTTCTCCTGCTGCTCGGGTTCGGGTGGTAGAACGGCTGCAACAGGGTAATGGCGGTATGAACCAAGGGCTACCAGCAACGCAGCGGCCACCGCCAACATAACCACCGCAAGGGTCATCGCCATCAGCCGGGTAACTCTCCGGTGGCGCACCAACACAAGTGTGGTATGATGTCCGGCTTCTCCACCTACCGCGCCACTCACTGCCCGCGCGGGCCTGGTCACTGCCAGCTCGGCCGTATCCTGCAATTGAAGCCCCTGGGCCGCTCCCGTACCGTTGCCGTTGCCGTTGACGTTGCCGTTCGCTACTTGGTGAACTTTGTCCCGGCGGCGCCAGAGCCAGCCAACCGGCTCCGTCCGCCGCCGGTGTCGAGCCCGCCATCGACGGCGCCGTTCTCCCCGCACCCGTAGTAGATCCATAGAGTACCCCTCCACCACCCTCCAACTGTGTGCAAGTGCTGCACACTGCTGCACGCTGCAGATAATTCTGTTCAACTTTGGGTCGTCCTGCCAGCACTCTGGAAGTTGGGGAAAGTCTCGTCCTGCCTCGTGGAGACCTCTGCGCAGTCCGATGGTACAATGAAATGGTCAAGATTTCGAAATTGCAGTGCGGGGGTAAACTTTGAAGCCAGTAAACTTCATCCGTGTATGCCTTTCTACTACCACTGCCAACCGGGGTGAGCCGGTTATATCCCTTGCCCCCATCATTGCCATCGTTCTAGCCTTGCTGGCTGTCGCCACCGTCCTATACATGCCCTCAGGAGCAGCCATCGAGCCACCCCTGGTAATGGTTTCGCCCCAGGCCTATCCGGCCGCGCAGCGGGCCTTGCAAGCCTTCGCGGCATCCCAGGCCAACCTTCGGCCGGGCGAACGGGGCAATCCTCCGCTCCCCCTGCAACTCCAGGTGGCTTCAGGGGAAGAAGCAGCGCAGGCCGCCGTCGCTGCCGGACGGGCACAGGCCTACATTTGTGTCGACGACCATATCGACTATGTCCACGACTATATCGACGACGAAGTGATGTCGGGATGGACCGGGGTTGCGGCCATTCCCACCCCAAACCAGGGGCTGACCGCAACCGAACTGCTGGTTGACCCCGTCTTGATCTTCGCCCGCTTTCCCAGTCCCCTCGCCGGCCTGGATTCCGCCATGGCCCGGCAGGTGGCTGATTCCCTCGTTTCCACCGGAAGTTCGCCTTTGCCCGGGCTCTGGCTCGGCAGCCTGGAAGATCGGCGACCGGATTGGCAGCCCCTGAGCGTCGGGGGTGTCTTCCCTGGAGCAGCGACCGCGGCAGACGGTTCATATGGGTTGGGGCGTCCCGTCCGCCTTCTCTTCGATCCCGACCGGCGTCTCCCACAAGCCATCCGGGATTTCCGCCGCTTCCTGCAGAGCCCCCCGGGCCGTGCCGCCTGGCTGGGGCTAAAGCCTGAAATCCGCCTGGCTGCGGTCGGCGATGTGATGCTCGACCGGGGCGTAGCCACGGCCATGACCACGTTCGGGCTCCAACACCCCGTCTCCGCCCTGGCTGCCAGGCTGGCCGCCTACGACCTGACCGTCGCCAATCTCGAATCTCCCTTCGGCACGACCGGAAAACCCGTCCCGGGCAAGGGCATCTGGTTTCAGGCCGATCCGTCGACGGCCGCTCTCCTGAAAAGGGCCGGCATCGACGCGGTCAGCCTGGCCAACAACCACACTCTGGACTTCGGCGAAGAGGCGTTCCTGGAAAACCTCCAGATCCTGGAACGGGAGGGCATCGCCTATTTCGGCGGCGGTCGGAATCTGGCAGAAGCTCGACGTCCACTGATACTCACCGCCTTTCCGAGTTGGCTGCAATCGCCCGAGCAGCCTCCCGGGCAGTCGCCCTGGCAGTCGTCCGGGCAGTCATATGGCACACCTAAAGACAGCCGCCCGCTGCGGATCGCCTTCCTGGCCTATAGTGAACTGGCCGACGTCTACTGGTCCTCCGCAACCCGCTGGAGTTTTGCGGCAGCCACCACCCGGCCGGGGGTAGCTCCCCTGCGGCCCGGCTCATTCGCCTCAATTGCCGCCGATATCCGCTCCGCCAGGACCCGGGCGGATTTGGTAATCGTATACTATCATTGGGGTCAGGAATACAAGCCCCAGCCCACTGCCCGCCAGCAGGAGATCGGCCGCCGTACCCTTGCGGCCGGAGCGGATCTGGTCTTGGGTGCCCACCCTCATGTCCTGCAGGGGATCAGGACAGGGTCAGAGCTAGAGTTGGGGCTGATTGCTTACAGCCTGGGCAACTTTATCATGGACCAGCCCTGGCCCGCCACCCGCGAAAGCATGATCCTCGAAGTTGACCTGGACGCGACCGGAGTGCGTGGCTTTCGGGCCGTGCCGGTGGAGATCGATAATGGCAGGCCCGAATTGGTGGAGGGTGAGACCCGTGTCCGCCGGGATGCCCTGTTTGCCCTCCTCTCTGCCGCTGCCACCCGCGTCGGGTTCTGATGGGAGGTAGTTGACACGCCATGGCTGACGAGATTATCAATACCGGTATCGACGCTGGCAGGAAAACCATCATGATCGAACTGGTGCACCGGCAGGCTCCCGGCCCCGTGCAGGTGGAGTTGCCCGCCGGCCGGACGGCCCTGGAAGTCCTCGATCTGCTGCTTGCCAGCGACACCGGAGCACACCGTTCACCCATATTGGCGGTGAAGATCAACAACGTCATCAAGAGCCTGTACTCCCGCCTTTCTCCCGGAGACAGGGTGGAGTTGGTCGATCTCGAAACCGAAGATGGCCTGCGCGTCTACACTCGTAGCCTGGTCCTGGTACTGGCCCGGGCGGCCCGGGACGTGCTGCCCGGCTGCTCCGTCAAAGTGGAACACTCGCTCGGAAACGGAATTTACGGTGAGTTCCGCTATGAACGGCCGGTGAAGGGTGACGACGTCGCCCGTATCGAGGCCCGCATGCGGGAGATCGTGGCGGCCAACGAACCCATCGTCCGCCATCGCCTGAAAAAAGAAGAAGCCGCCGCCAGACTGCGGGAGAGTGGCCGGCTGGACACCGCCGATCTGGTGGAGAGATACATCACGACCAGCACGG
>JBLNBY010000286.1:0-8010 GCA_050260295.1 Bacteroidota bacterium | reverse complement strand
ATCGTTGCCCTGCAGGAGGTCGACCGCTTCCGGGCTCGCAGCGGCCACATGGATCAAGTGGAGTGGTTGTCACGCCGGCTCGGCTTCGCGTGGCACGCCTACGCACCCGCCTACTACTCGCTTGAACCGTCTGGTCCCCCGTCCACTTTCGCTCACGGTGAGTATGGAGTCGCCCTGCTCAGCCGCCTGCCGATCCGGGCGCAGTTCGTTCACCCGCTCTACCGGCGGGCCCAGTTGGAAGCTGGGGAAGCCCCCTGGGACATCGAACCCCGCGTCGCCTTGGAGACCGTTGTTGAGCTTACCTCGTCGACTGTGGTATCTCCAGCGTCCGCCTCGCCGGGGGCCACCGGTGCCACCGCCCAGTCCACTGCCGAGGCCACCGCGTACGTAACCGTGGTTTGCACCCACTGGGCGACGGCTCAGGACCAGCGTCTCGTACAAGCGGAAGAGATCAAGCGACTGGCCGCACGTTCCCTCTTCCCGGCCATCATCATGGGCGACCTGAACTGCACTCCCGACTCCCCCGAGTTTCAGGCTCTGACGACGGACTTCGACGACGCCCTGGCCCTGGCCGGGGTTTCCGGTGACCGGCGCCTGAGCTGGCCCAGTGGCACGGCCTCCCGCCACGCCATCGACCATGTCCTGCTCTATCCCCGGGCGGACGCAGTAACTGGTTCTGGCTCGGGTTCTGGCTCTAGCCCTGGCCGTGCTTATGGTTCTGACTCTAGCTCTGCTTCCGGCTCCGGATCCGGCTCTGGCTCTGGCTCTGGTACTACTCCCAGCCCGAGAACCACGCCCACGATCGCGACTCCAACCACGACCCCGGCCCATCGCTGGCGCTGGCACGTAGTCTCCGCCCAGGTCATCCAAGACACAAGCCTGGCCTCGGACCACAACCCGGTTCTGATCGAGGTCGAACTCCGCCGGACCTGACCTCGTCCCTCTTTGAACCGATCTGCTCTGACCTCGCTCCGTGCCAGGCCAGATCTCCTGGTCGCACCCCGGGGCTCAGGGTACCCGGCTGGCGTTCCCGGCCCACGGGCGTTCTCGTCACCAGCGTCCGGCGTTCTCCACCATCCAGGGATACCCAGTATGGAAGGCCACTCTCTGGCGGGAGTGGCCTTCCTGCCTGCGGAGCCGGGTATCCGGAAACCGCTCATTCACCGAAATCAACGGGTTCGATCGTCATCGTCATCGTCATCGCCATCGCCATCATCATCGTCATCGTCACGGACCTCGAAACGGCGCATCATCTCGTGGTCTTCGTGCTCGAGAATGTGGCAGTGCCACACATACTCTCCCGGGTACTCCCCAAATTCCCCGAATTTCATGATGATACGGGTCACTTCTCCGGGATTGGCTCTCACCGTATCCTTGCGTCCCCGCTCGTTCTTATCGGGAGGAATCGGCGGCCCGGCGAATACCAGTTCGCCAGTGGCCGTCAGACGTTCGACGTCGAACGTCTGGCGGTTCAGAACGAAGAAGTGGACAAAGTGTATGTGAATCGGGTGGGTGTCGGCGGTAAGGTTGATCAGGTTCCAGATTTCCACATCGCCAAGCTTCGGCTTCTCGGTGGTAGCATCACCCCACATCAGCGGCAGCGGGCGACCCGCGCTTCCCCTGATACCAAGCAGCGGAAGCACCCTACCCTGGTGGTCGGTTACTTCGTTCAGCGTAAGGTCTCTGGACCTGTCGGCTTCATCTGCCTCCAGAACATCCAGGTCGATCAATTTCTCCGGCAACACACTCTCGCCGGGCTCTGACAGAGGCAGCACCACGCGGAACTGCATGATGACACTGGTGTGCTGGTCTGGCGGTTCCCCACCGGGAAAGGGGGCAGGAGCATCGTTGGTGAGGGTGAATGTCGACCCTTCACGGCCAGTGAAGTCAATGATTACATCCGCCCGCTCTGCCGGAGCGAGAATCAGCTTGTCTTGCTGTTTCAGCCGTACGGGATGCTCCAACAACCCACCATCTGTACCGATCTGAAAGATGTCGAGGTCCGGCTCGAGCGAAAGCCTGTAGAACCTGGCGTTCGACCCGTTGAGCAAGCGGAAACGGTATTTGCGTGGTTCTACTTCCAGGAAAGGCCAGACCTTGCCGTTTACCAGAACCGTATTCCCAAAAAACTCCGGTTCGGTCGAGGCAGGGTAAAACAATGAAGCATCAGGGTTGAAGGAACGGTCCTGAATCACGAGAGGAATCTCAAAACGACCACCGGGAAGATGCAGATTGGACTCCTTTTCATCCCTCAGGAGGTAGAATCCAGCAAGTCCAGCATAGACGTTCAGCCTGGTAATCCCGACTGCGTGGTCATGATACCACAGCGTGGTCGCGGGCTGCCTGTTCGGGTACTCGTACACGTTTGTCGTGAAGCGCGGGCCCGTTTCCGTGAACCCGGGCGAGAACCAGGCGTCAGGATGCCCGTCGAACTGCGCTGGTGTGATACCATCATGCAGGTGCACGACCGTGCGCACCTGCGGGCGGAAAGGCTCTGCACCGTGAATGCTCGAGTCAACGGGCAATAGATGAGTGGTGGGAAGCTCGTTCAAGTACCGGACTTTGATGGGGTGCCCCCGGCGGGCTTCGATGGTCGGTCCGGGGTACTTACCCTCATACCCCCAAACAGTCGTAGGAGTGAAGTCGCGGTGAAGCTTCTGCTTTACTTCCCTCATGGTCACCTGAAAGAGGGGTTTCCCGCACTCCATCCCAACTGGTGGGAGAACTTCAGGAATAGGAACTGGATCTACGAACTTGGGTACGGTATCAGGATTGGACGGGTCCACAGGCGGAAGGCAGGGCGAGCCTTCTTCTACGTTTACGTTCTCCATCGTGGCATCCTCCTTCATGCTTGTCGATGATGCTCGTTCACGGTGCTCGTTCGTGGCACTCGTTCGTCCCGGGTAAGCCTGGATATCCATCTCAAACTATGCAGTAACCGCTCTCTTGGCTCGCGGCGGTCTCTCGCTGCAGCGAAGCAAGCGCTCCTTTCAGGAGACCGGCACGACCTGCCAGAACCGCGCCAGGATTTATATGGTACAGTTATAGGTGGCCAACAATTGCAGGAGGCGACGCAAACATGGCCCGGATCAGAGTCCCGAAGGTTCAGGAGATGCGGGACAACGGCATACCCATCCCCATGGTAACGGCGTACGATGCGCCCTTTGCCCGGGCGGTGGACGAGGCTGGTATCCCCCTGATCCTGGTGGGCGATTCGGTGGGCATGGTGGTGCTCGGATACGAGACCACTCTGCCAGTGACTATGGAGGACATGATCCACCACACCAAAGCAGTGGTGGCGGCGACCAGCCGGGCAATGGTCATTGCCGACATGCCCTTCCTTTCCTACCAGGTTTCGGTGGAGCAGGCGATCATCAACGCCGGCCGTCTGGTACAGGAAGGCGGGGCTCAGGCGGTCAAACTCGAAGGTGGTGTGGAGATGGCGTCCCGGATCGAGGCCATCGTCAACAGCGGCATCCCCGTCATGGGACACGTAGGACTGACGCCGCAGGCGGTTCACCGGCTGGGAGGGTATCGCACTCAGGGACGCGACGAAGCAGCCGCCCGCAAACTGGTAGAAGACGCCAAAGCGGTAGAGGCGGCAGGTGCCTTCTCCCTTGTCATCGAAGCGGTGCCCGAAGAAGTGGGGCGGATGATCACCGAAGCAGTCACTATACCAACAATTGGCATCGGGGCCGGGCGGTACACCTCCGGCCAAGTACTCGTGATCTACGACATGCTGGGCTTTACGCCCAAGCCGGCTCATTTCGTGCGGGTCTTTGGCGATGTTCGCAGCCAGTTGGTGGAAGCATTGAAGAAATACCGGCAAGCCGTGGAATCCCGGGAGTTCCCGGGCGAGAATGAAGTTACCCACGCCGATTGGGCTATAAAGGGAAAGCCAGAGGCATAGCTAGGCTAGAGGACGCATTTGGATGCATTCCTGGCCGTAACCCAGTCTGAGGCGTAGCGAAAGAAGCCAGCCTACTGGGTATGGGGTGAGAATTGGGGGTGAGACGATGCTGCGCACGATGATGCATGCGAAGCTCCATCGCGGGCGGGTCACCGAGGCCCGGCTCGACTATGTCGGTAGCGTCACCATCGACCGCAACCTGCTGGAGCAGGCAGGCATCCTGGAAAATGAGAGAATCCAAGTACTCAACATCACCACCGGCGAACGGATGGAGACCTACGCCATCGCCGGCAAACCGGGCTCCCGTGTCATCTGCGTCAATGGGGCAGCCGCCCGCCGCTTCCAGGTGGGTGATCAGGTAATCATCATTGCCTACGGCCTTTTCACCGATGAAGAGGCGCGGCAGTTAAAGCCCAGAGTGTTGCTGCTCAACGACGACAACAACGTCATCCGCATGCTGTGAGATGAAGGCGCTCACCCCGCCACCCCGCCGGGCGGGCCGGTGGGTCCGCTCTTCGTTGGCCCGCCAGTCTAGTCCGACGGTCCGCCGTCCGGTGGCGGCGGTGAGCGCCTTTCGTTCATCTTTGCTCGGTCCCTCCGCTACTCCGCAAACCTGTCATCCACTGCATTTTCCGCCACTACCTCCCGATAGAAGCGGGCGCTATCCTTCCACACCCGCCGCTGCGTGGGGTAGTCTACGTAGATGATCCCGAACCGCTTGGTATAGCCAAAGGCCCATTCGAAGTTGTCCAGCAGCGACCAGACGAAGTAACCAGCCAACGGCACGCCTGCCTCGATGGCCCGCCCGGCCTGGTAGAAGTGCCGCCCGAGGTAATCCACCCTATCCCTATCGTGAACTGCGTACGTCTCCCCTTCTTCACCGCCCCGCTGCTCCTCGAGCCGGTCCGGGAAGGCCGCCCCGTTTTCGGTGATGTAAAGCTTCTTCGGCTTGTATTTCTGGTGGATCCCGGTCAGCACCTGGTAGATGCCGGGCGGGTAGATCTCCCAGCCCATGTCCGTCTTCGGCCCGGGCCCCGACAGCATCCGGACACCCAGCGTCTCACGAGCCCCCGGATCATGGGCGGCCAGAGTGCGTGAGTAATAGTTGATGCCGAGAAAGTCGATGGGCTGGCCGATCAGCTGCAGGTCTCCTTCTTGAACTGCCGGCGCCACCCCGACCCCCGCAAGCAGTTCCCAGATATCTGCCGGGTATTCACCCCGGAAGAGCGGGTCGAGATACCAGCGGTTGAAAACGCCGTCCAGCCGGCGGGCGGCGGCAAGGTCGTCTTCCCGTTCACTGGCAGGATGAACCAGCTGAATGTTGAGGGTGATTCCGATCTCACCCTTCAGTCCCAGCTGCCGGAACGCTTGCAGCGCCATCCCGTGCGAAAGGAGCAGATGATGGGCGACGAGGAAGCCGGTCCGCATGTCCTTCAGGCCGGGGGCATGTTCACCGGTGACGTGGCCGATATAGGCCACGACCCACGGCTCGTTGTGAGTGATCCACCCCTCGACCTGGCCGTTGAGTTTCTCCATGACGAAAGCGGCATAGTCGGCAAACCAGCGGGCGGTATCCCGGTTGGCCCACCCCCCCCGGTCCTGCAGGGCCTGGGGCAAATCCCAATGGTACAGCGTAGCGAAGGGCCGGATCCCGGCCGCGTGCAGGGTTTCGAGCAAGCGGCGGTAAAAGTCGAGGCCCTTCTGGTTGGACGCACCCCGCCCGTTGGGGAAGATGCGCGGCCAGGCGATGGAAAAACGGTAGGCGGGTACACCCAACCGTACCATGTGGGCCACGTCTTCCTGGTAACGGTGGTAGTGGTCGCAGGCGACGTCACCCGTATCGCCGTTGGCCGTCTTGCCCGGCGCGTGGCTGAACCGGTCCCAGATCGACTCTCCCCGCCCGTCTTCGGCCACCGCACCCTCGATCTGGTACGATGCCGTCGCTACTCCCCAGAGAAAGCCAGCAGGAAACTGCATCCTTGCCATCTGCGCTGTGCCTCCCAACTTGGCTGCTTTTCCTTGCCTGCTCCGGTTACGATGACTGCTGCCCCGGTCACGAGATCTCCATGCGGCCGCCATCCCCAGCAGCGCGCCCGGTCCGCGGAATGGTAACCCTCAATACACCTTTATCGAACTCGCCTCGGATTCCTTCCGCCCGGACGTCCTCCGGCAGGGGCATGTGACGAACAAAGCTGCCCGTCCGCCGCTCCTGCCGGATTAAGCCTTCCCGCTCCTCCCGGATGATCTCGTCCTGCGTGCCGCGGATCGTCAGGACGTTCTCGTCGATGGCGAGCTCGATCTGGTTTCTGTCAAAGCCCGGGAGGTTGGCAATAATGACATATGCTGCTTCGGTTTCTTGAACCTCGATCGGCGGAAAGCTCTGCAGGCCGCGGAAGAGCTCGTTCCAGGCAGGAAAATCCGAATCCGGATCAAAGAAACCGGGTAACATGCTCCCAAACCATTCGACCTCCGACCCCCACGGCAACCCCCTCCCCGGCCAACGCCGTCCGCTTTCAGGACGACGGCCGGTCTCCCAGGGGAGCGTCCACGGAATCAGCGGCATAGCCCCGTCCCCTCCTCGCTGACCTTTGCTGACCTTTCGGCTAGACTGTACGTCGGAAGCATCCAACTGTCAACGGGCCCGGATCATCCCCGAGCACTAACTTTGCTCATCAACTCTGTAACAGTGGAGTTGACAAAACACTGCGGCTGCAACCCTCGCTCACGGTTGCAGCCGCTTTGATCTTCCGCGTAAGCCTTCTCGCCGGAGCTCGGCGGATCAAGCTCCGAACCCGATCCAGGTAACTTTCTCTTTCATCTCGGGGTCCTGCCGCGCCGGCGGATCGGGCAGACCATCGGGATACCCCAGCGGCGTGGTGGCAACGATCTCCCACTCCGGACCGATGGAGAAAATCTCACGTACCTTCTCTTCCTCTGCCAGCGGGCCGAGCATCCAGCAAGTTCCCAGCCCCAGAGCAGTGGCGGCCAAAATGAGGTTCTCTACGGCGGCCGCCGTGCTTACCACACTACCTTTGATCCGCCCCGGGTCATCCCCCCGCTGGGTGAGCGCAACGATCACTACCGGGGCTTTGCCCAGCGTGCGAGCCGATTCGAGGCGGCGCTCCTGATCTGGCGTCCGCTGACCAGCAGGAGGCAGGCCCCGTTCGATGATCTGTCCGTAGAGCCGGGCAAACTTCTCCTTCTTTTCTCCCCGGGCTACGATGAAATGCCAGGGCTGCGTATTCCGGGCCGACGGTGCCCAGTTGGCAGCCTGCAGCACCTTCTCGATATCAGAGACGGGCACCGCGTCCGGTTTGTACTGGCGGACGCTGCGACGCCGTCGTATCGCCTCGAAAACATCCATGAAGCCTGTCCCCCCCAAGAGCCGCACCCAATTACTCGCTCTTCTGGCCGCCAGGACGGGCACCCCGCCAGTCGCTAGGAACGTGCGCCCAGTTGCTGCAATACCTTGTATAGCGCCTGCGTTCCTTCGCCGGCCTCCCCGCGAGCTTCGAGATACCTGAATAGCTGGTTGACGAGCGCCGTACCAGGCAGTGGCTGCGCAAGCTCGGCGGCCATCTCCAGTGCCAGGCGCAAGTCCTTCTGCTGCAGTTTTACCATAAATCCGGGTGCAAAATCACCAGCAGCTGCTTTCGGCCCCAGGTTGGCCACCATCCACGAACCTGCGGATCCACCGGTGATGGCATCGAGCACGGTCTCCAGGTTGAGGCCGGCCCGGTTGGCAAGTGCCAGCCCCTCTGCCATGGCCAGAAGGTTGAGGCCACAGACTACCTGGTTGACGAGCTTCAACGTCTGCCCGGCCCCCGCCGGCCCGACGTAAGTTATCTTCTTCCCCAGGACTTCCAAAAGAGGGCGGCAGGCCGCCAGTGTTCCGGCGTCACCGCCGACCATGATGGAGAGGGTCCCTTCCCGGGCTCCCTTCTCACCACCACTGACAGGAGCATCCAGACATCTGACCTGCCGTTTCTCTGCCTCGACCGCGACCTTACGGCTTACCGCCGGAGAAATGGTACTCATGTCGACGAGAATGAGGCCGGGGTGTGCACCAGCCAGGACTCCCTCCTCCCCCAGCACTACCT
>JBLNBY010000285.1:0-9370 GCA_050260295.1 Bacteroidota bacterium | reverse complement strand
AGAACGCTTGGGTCTGGCTGCTTCCAGCGTTACCGAGCTGGTCGACGGGCTGGTGGGAGCTGGCCTGGCCGTCCGGGAGAGATCGCCGGGCGACCGCCGGGTCGTTCAGGTGCGCTTGACGGAAAACGGGTTTGGAGTCCTGAGCGAACTAGGGGAATACCGCCTCGAGTTGTTGCAGGCGGCGGCTCGTGCTCTCGCCCCCGAGCAACTGCATTCACTCGTGGAGTTTCTGGAGCTGTTGTTACAGGGGATTCCCGGTGGTGAGGCCAGTAGTGGAGGAGATTGCGGGATTGGTCGACAAGATGCGCGATGACTTGCAGGCCGCAGGCCAGCAGCAGGTAGCGAATCTACTAGAGGCATCAAAGGCGCTGGAGGCAGCGAGCCGGCCGGAGGCAGCCAAGCAGGTGCAAGCAGGAAGACGCCGGCGAGCGGTACCCAGGAGCTTCTTTCGCGAGGGGCTGACCGCCGGCGAGATGCGCCGGAATATCCTCACCCTGGCTTGGCCGTCGGTGGCCAGCCTGGCCTTGCAGACCCTGGTCGGCATGGTGACCATGATGACTGTCGGTTCACTGGGGCCGGCTGCTTTGGCCGCAGTCGGGCTTGGCAACCTTGTAATCTTCATCATGATCGGTGTGCTGACGGCCTTTTCCGTGGGGACTACGGCGCTCGTCGCCCGGGGTATCGGAGCCGGGCACCAGGAGCGGGCTGAGAACGCCCTGCGCCAGTCCCTGGTGGCCGGGGTGGCGGTGGCTACTTCCCTGTCATTGACGGTCTATTTCTCGGCAGAAACACTGGTGCGACTCCTCATGGTGAGCAATCACGATGAGACCGTCATCAACATGGCGGGAGTGTATCTGCGGTACGTCTCCCTCTCGATGATCGTGGGTGTGCTGCTCATCATCATCAACGGCGCGCTCGAGGGGGCGGGGGACACTCGTACGCCGCTTTATACCATGATCGTAGTCAACCTGATCAATGTGGCCGGAGCAGTCACCCTGGTGCCGGGGCTGGGACCATTTCCAGAGCTCGGACTCGAGGGGGCGGCTTGGGCAGCGGCCGCAGCCCGGGTGGTCGGCGCGGCGCTGGCGGTGGCGTGGGCGGTCAGCCCCTACTCGGTGGTCAGGTTGCGTTTCAAGGAACGATGGCGGCTCGACTGGAGCACCATCAGACAGGTGCTCGACATCGGCCTGCCCTCCGCGGGTGAACAGCTCGTCCGCCAGGCAGCTATGGTCATATACACCGTTTTCATCGCCAGTATGGGCACGCTCGCCATGGCCGCCCACCAGATCACGGGCAACGTCAACTCGCTCTCGATGCTCCCGGGAATGGGTTTTGCCGTGGCGGCCACCACTCTGGTGGGTCAGAGTTTGGGGGCGGGCCACCCTGAGGTAGCCTCCCGCTACGCAACTGAAACCAATAAGATGGGTACGTTGCTCATGGTTTCCATCGCGGCGTTGTTCGGGATCTTCACGCGTCCTTTCGTTTCACTATATACAGCCGATCCAGGCGTCGTGGGTCTGGCAGTGCAGACGGTGCGGATCGTGGCGGTTGCCAGCATCCCCTTCAGCGTCGTGATCATAACCAGCGGTTCATTGCGGGGGGCAGGCGACACCCGGTTCGTCCTATACGCAACGGCGATAGGCCAGTGGGGTATACGCCTGATTCTCACGTTCGGGTTGGCCTGGGGCTTGGGTTTGGGCCTGAACGGCGTTTGGCTGGCAATGCTGCTGGATGTGAGCATCCGGGCCTTGTTGATGCTCTGGCGCTTCCGGAGCGGGGTCTGGAAGACCGTATTTTCCCTGCAAGAGGCCAGGTATTTCGGTCACGCCGAGGTTGAGGACTTGGTGGAAAACGGTAGACAGCACAGGGCGGGCGAAAAGCCTGAGGGGAAACCTGTTGCAAGTGGGCTGTGTCAGTAACCCCGGGATGCGAGGAGCATCCGAGGCGGTATTGTGGGCGTTATGGGAGCTGCCACGCTAATGGCGCGCATCACGGCAACCCCTTGATGAACCGGTAGGTTTCGTCGTAGAGCGCCCGCACGTCGGGGTCGAAACTCATCATTGCCTGTGCCAGGCTATCCACGGACTGATAGTACGAGAGTACCGCGCCGGTCATGTAGCCCAGCTTGCGCCCGGCCTCGAGGTAGGCCAGATACTTGGCCCGGTTGGCCGGGTCGGTGAGGGTCCAGTGCAGCTCGATCTCCAAACCCATGCCATAGCGACGGGCGAGCTGTGCGGCCATGGCCAGACGGACGTCGGCCTGTTCGGGCGGAAGGGAGGAGAAAGAGAGGTTGGGCTGCATCATGGCAACGTCAAAGCCAAGTTTGTCCCACTCTTTGAACCCCCGCGCCTGGTAGAAGGGAATCCAGAAGAACCGGAAGCCGTGAGCGTGGATGTACTCTGCGGTGTATTGGACAATCGCCCGGTCATAGGGCTCGATAGCCTCCTGGTACCAGTAGAAGCCGATCAACTCGAGGTTTTGGAAGGCCGCAGCCTGCCAGCGGGCGAGCACCTGGTCGATATACCAGCGCACTGCCCGCTCCCGGGCTGCTTGACCCTGACCCCCGTCGGCAAAGTTAAGTGGTTGGTCCTCACCCGGGAGGGTGCCGAAATCCTGTACCCGGCGGCTGGGGAACGGGATGGCGATAATCACTTTGACGCGATCCGGGTGACGGGGACTGGCTGCAGCCTTGGCCCCGGTTTCAGTACCGGCCCCGGTTTCGGTCGCAGTCCTCGCGTCGGCCTCGGGCAGGTCCAGGGCGTCAAGCTTTTGCCAGGCTGCTGCCACGGCCTTGTCGGCCGCGGCCAGTTGCATCTCAGGACGGAAGAGCTCGTCGAGATATCCTTGCCAGTCGACGAGGAGCGATGGCTTCTCGGTGTTGCCGTAGTCCCGCCCGCTGGGAAGCCGCCCGATTGGCAGGAAGAGTAGCGTGTCGAACATGCTGTCCCGGATTTGCCACCGCCGGTCGATATAAGCGACATAGGGCATGAAGTGGGCCACGTCCAGGTTACTGGGCTTGGCCGGGTCGCCGCTGGAGTAGATCAGGGCGATGTGGCGAGCGCCTGCTGCTGCCGGTGCGCCCGGGGGCAGCCAACCGCGGTCAGGAGGCGGCTGCAGCAGTCCCCGGTGTTGTTGGACTATGAGATCGAGTTCAGTGGGGGCTTCACCAGCCGGCGCGATGTCACCACCTTTACCACCCGGGGCGGTTTGGCCGGGCTGCTGCGCCGGCGGCGCCGGGTTTTCGCTTGCCGGGATGCCCCACACCTGGACCTCATCGATGAAGATCCAGACACCGGTGGGTATCTCGAGTTGAACGTAGCGGGCGCGGGGCTGCGAAGGCAGTTCCACCGTGATGATTTGGGTCAGCTGACCGGGTTGGTTGAGCGGGATGGTTGAGGGAGCCACGACCGGGGCGGACCAGTCGTATCCGTCGGGCGAGGTCGAAACGCCAATCTGTTCCGGAAACCAGATGCCGGCCGGGCTGTATTGCAGGAAGTTTGCGGCGACGCGGTGGAGTGTGGCCGGTCTCCCCAAGTCAATGGTAACGATCCGGGACTCCTGGTTTTGCCAACCCTGCCAGGCCGGATGGGAGAAGGATGCACCCCTGGGAGCGAAGACGCCATCGGTCAATTCCGATCCGCGGGTGTCGGGGTAGTTGCGGCTCTCTGCCCCCTGCCAGACCGGGTCGGGGGCGGTCGCTACCACCCGGTAGGGGCGGTGCAGGGCCAGGTTGACAGGTTCGGCCGTTTCGCGGGCATCAGCGGCAGCGGCTGTTGGTGCCGGTCCGGCGATGACGGCGATGACCGCAAGACTTACTAGCAGCAGCTCCGGCCCCCAAGACGTCGTTCCCAAAAGGTTCAGCAAGTTTGCGGGGTTCACGCGCAGGCCTCCTTGGTCGGTCGCAATTGAGGGTGACCGCGCCGATTATACGTGGTAATTAACCTCACACCCCTAAAATCCCTGCCGGGGCCGGAGCGGAAGGCATCATCAGTCCGGCTCACCGATCAGAGCTACCAGCTAGCGCTGCTGGGAGTAATCCATGCCTGCTCCGGCGGCGAACAGGTTCTGCAACCAGGCAATGGCATCGTTAATGACACGCCGGTCGGTGTAGAGGAAATGGCCGGCTTCCTTGTAGACGATCCGCTGGTGCGGCGCGGCTAGCTGGTCGGCTAGCAGCTGTGATTCCGCCGGCGGGATGACGTTGTCGTCCTCTCCGTGCAGGATCAGCACCGGTACGTGGACGTGGGGCAGGACGGCCGCCGGGTCGTAGTTGACGTTTTGGAGAAAGCGGGCCAGGTTGGTGGTTACCGTCGCCTGGCCTAACTCTACCGCCGACGTGAGTTCACCCCGTTCCACTTGTGCCGACATCTCTTCTACCTGACGACGCCACTGATTGACCCGGTATTGGACCACTCGGTCCGAGAGCCCTTTGCGGGCGGCCAAGGCAGTTATCTCCTGCTTGAACCGATCTTCGGCGGTCAAATATGGGGGCGCAAGCAGAACCAGGGCTTGAACCTTTTCGGCTGCGGCTAGTTCCAGAGCGAAACCGCATCCGTCTTCCCAGGCTATCGCCGCCAGCCTGCCAGGGGCGGTCTCTGGTTGGGCTGCGAGAGTTGTCGTGGCCGCAATCGCATCTTCGTGCAGCGCATTCCGGTCGACGTCATGGTAGTGGCCGGTACTCTGGCCGCTACCGGGCTGGTCGTAGCAGAGGGCGGCGATGCCGGCTTCGGCCAGGGCCTCAGCCCAGATGAGTGGCCACTGCTTCTCCCCGGCCCGGGAACGGCGTGCGAGGGGAACCGGCCCCGGTCCGGCGATGATGACCGCGGCCGGGGTGGGAGTCTCCCGGGATGCGTTGTCGGGCAGGATCAGGCTGCCTGCCAAGCCCCGGTTGCCGGAGGCAATGGCGACGGGGAAAGTCTTCGGCATGACCGACGCTCCTTGTTGTTTGCGTTTTGGATTCCGCTACGCACTACCTTATGATATTCAGAACTGCGTGCGCGTCCAACACGAAGTCAGTCGGCTTGCCTCGATGACGGGCATAGCCCTACATGGCCGCCGAGCCGGGTTGCTTGACCCTGGCCACCCCCATAACCTGAATGGCCACCGATCCTGGTTATTGACAAGAATACCCTAGGGGGTATAATTTGACTGTAAAAGTCAACAAAGGTCAAAGGGCCGCCGGGGTTGAAAAGAACCGGCAGTGAGCCCCGTCATGATTAAGGAGGAACGAAAATGAGTACTGCAAGGCTATATGATCCTTTTTCGGCGGCGATCGAGGCCGCGGCCGACGAGGTCGGCAAGTCCCTGGTGCACGTGGCGGTAGCAGTGTTGGCACGTACCCTCACCGGAATCCAGCGTGGCGAGGGCTTTGGCAGCGGGATCGTGTGGGATACCAAGGGACACATCGTGACCAATGCACATGTGGTGAACGGAGCACAACAAGTGCGAGTCACCCTGGCCGACGGCAGGAGTTACCCCGCGGAGGTAGTCGGTATGGACGCCGCCTACGATCTGGCGGTGCTACGGATCGACGACGGCCAGGCCAACCGGGCCAACCTCTATCCGGCCCGCCTGGGGGACTCCGATCAGGTGCGCCCCGGCAAAGTGGTGATCGCACTGGGCAGCCCGATGGGGCTCGAGAAGACGGTGACGATGGGTGTTATCAGCGCCCGCGATAGGTCGCTGGTATCGCCGTCTGGATATCCGCTCGACGGGTTGCTTCAGACCGATGCAGCCATCAACCCCGGAAACTCGGGCGGCCCGCTGGCGACACTGGAAGGCGAGGTCATCGGGATCAACACGGCGATGCTGCGGGCGGCCCAGGGTCTCGGGTTTGCCATCCCTTCCAACCTCGTGCGCAGTGTGGTCGCACAACTGCTGTCCCGGGGCCGGGCGGCGCACCCGTGGCTTGGTATCAGTGGTGAACCAAATGTCATCGATCCCGTTTGGGTGCAGGTCTTCAGCTTGCCGACGGACCGGGGGGTGCTCGTGACCCAGGTCTACCCCGACAGCCCCGCCTGGCGGGCTGGGATACGGCCGGGGGATTTCATCCTGACCGTCGACGATGTGGCGGTCAGTACACCCGGTGACGTGCGCCGGCGGCTGGCCGGACGGCGGGTCGGCGAGCCGGTTCGGCTGCTCTTGGTGAGAGACGGAAGGATGATCACCGAAACAGTCCGGCTGGAGGAGTTGCCGCAGACCTTGGTGGCGTAGGGAGGCCGGTTGGAGCGCCTCGCGTCTGCGATGGACGGAGGTGGGCGGCGCGCGGTAGAATGCAAACTGGGGGATTGGATCAGATTGGTTTGATTTCAATGAGGAGGCGACGAGTCGATGGCGGAAACGTCGCCGACCGGCGGAGCAGAGCGCCCGGAGCGCCCGGCAGGGACAGAGCGCCCGGAGAACGGGCAGTTTTCCATCTGGCGGGACAAGCTGATCCTGGTGGGGATCACCGGCAGCATTGCGGCATATAAGGCGGTCGACCTGGTGCGCCGGCTGGTGGAAAGGGGTGCTCGGGTCAGGGTACTCATGACGCCGGCCGCACGGCATTTCATCAGCCCGGTGACTCTGCGGGAGCTTTCCCGCGCTCCGGTGGTGACTGATCTCTTTCAGCCGGAAGGAGCGGGCGATGTCGTTACCCACGTGCAGCTGGGGCTCGAGGCCGATGCTCTGGTCATTGCCCCGGCAAGCGCCGACCTCATCGCCAAGATGGCGCACGGCCTGGCCGATGATCCCGTCTCCACCACGTATCTGGTGGTACGGGCCCCCGTCATCATCGCTCCGGCGATGAATTTCAACATGTATGCTCACCCCGCGACCCAGGAGAACATCGCCAAACTGAAAGCCCGTGGCTGCCTCTTCGTGGGGCCGGAAGAAGGCCGGCTGGCCACCGGCCACGTGGGCCGGGGACGGTTCAGTGAGACTGACAAAATACTGGCGGTGATCGAAGCGGCATTGCGGCAGTGGCCGGCGCCGGGCCCCGCTGACCCGGCTTGGCAGGGGCGTAAACTCCTCGTCACCGCCGGCGGCACGCGGGAGCCGCTCGATCCCGTGCGGTTCATCGGCAACCATTCCTCGGGGAAGATGGGGCTCGCCGTGGCGGCGGAAGCGGTACGGCGGGGAGCTACGGTCACCGTGGTTTTGGGGACTGTCGACGATGGCGTCCGCCTTTCCTTCCTATCGGAAGCGGCAGCTGCAGGGGCGGTGGCAGCGGGGCGGCAGGTGCGGGGTCAGGTAGAAATCATACCGGCGGAAACAGCCGGGGAGATGCTACAGGCGGTGATGGCCCGGGGTCTCGATCAGGATGTGGTGGTCATGGCCGCGGCCGTGGCCGACTTCCGGCCCAAGCAGTACTCGGCGGAGAAGATCAAGCGCCGGGGCGAGCCGGGCGAAGAACTGACGGTCACCCTCGTACCCAATCCGGATATCCTTGCCACCCTTGGCAAGGCAAAGCTGGAGCGAGGGGGCACCAAACCCTTCCTGGTGGGCTTTGCCGCCGAATCCGGCGAAGCGGTGGCGAAAGCCGCGGGCAAGCTGGCCCGCAAGCCGGGCACCGATCTCCTGGTTGCCAACGACGTTTCGGCACCCGGGGCAGGCTTCGGTGTCGATACGAATATCGTCACGCTCCTCTTCCCTGATGGCAGCACGGAAGCATGGCCGCTCATGAGCAAGCAGGAAGTGGCAGCCCGGCTGCTGGATGTGATCGCGGGGCGTATCGAGCACGAGTAACAGTTGCAGCCGCAGCCCCAGACCGTCCGTCAAGGGTGGGGGGGCATCTTCCCGGAAGGCATGTTGTCGCGGGGCGTCTGGCGGGGCGCCCCGTTTTGCTGTGTTTGGGTGGCAGCAGCAGCGGCGCAGCCCGGGCAGTCGTACTCCTCCCGCTCCAACTGCACCGTCACGTGGTCGATACCGAACCGGTCCTGGCTGGTGCGGACGACGTCGCTCAGGATCTGGCTGGCGAGCCGGGAGTCGTCCACCACCAGGTGGGCAGTGAGTGAGTGGACGCCGGATGTTATCGTCCAGACATGCAGATCGTGAACTTCCTTCACTCCCCCTGTTTCCGTCAGCGCCCGGTTGAGGTCGGTGAGATTCAGTTCACGAGGACTGGCTTCGAGGAGCACATTGGCTACCTCACGCAGCAGCCGTAAAGCTCCCACCAGCACGATGGCGGCAATGACGGCAGAAAGCAGGGGGTCTATCGCATACCAGCCGGTTACGAGTATGACCGCGCCCGCCACGACCGCACCTACCGATCCCAGTAGGTCACCCAGCACGTGCAGATAGGCGCTGCGCACGTTGAGGTTGGCATGGGGGTTGCTGCGGGCAAGCAGGAAGGCTCCGGCCAGGTTGGCGACGAGGCCCAGCGTGGCAATGACCAGCATCATTGAACCTTGTACCGGGGATGGGGTGAGGAAACGTTCCCAGGCCTCCCGCAGGATGAAGGCGACCACGAGGAGCAGGGTGAGGCCGTTGGCCAGGGCCGCCAGGATCTCGACCCGGCGGTAGCCGAAGGTCTTGGCGGGGGGCGCAGGCCGGCGGGCAATCCACATGGCCAGCAGCGTGAGTGCCAGCGAGCCCAGGTCACTCAGCATGTGCAGCGAGTCGGAGATCAGCGCCAGACTGTTGGCGAGCAGGCCGCCGACCAGTTCAAAAAGGAAGAAAAGAAAGGTGATGGCGAGCACCAGCTTGAGCGAACGCTGGTTGGCGTGGGCCAGCTCTGCCGGGTGGAAGTGGGCATGATGGTGGCCCGTGTGACCGTTATGGCCGTGTTTTGGATTTGAATGTACGTGGTGTCCGGACACTGACTCCGCAGTCCCCTCTTCCGGATGGTCCCGGCTGCCCCCTCGTTAGCGAAACCGGGGCTGTCTTCAGTATCTGCTCCAGTATTTGTGTAAGTACAGTTTACGCCGCCCTTGGGACCCGTCAACCGGGCCGGTCGTATCGAAGTCTGCCCGTGCTGCTCCCGCCCGTGTCATCCGCCACTTCCGTCTGTGTCATCAAATGTACACATGTTGGCCATGGGATGGACATACAGAGTTGCTACCCTCATGTCAGACAGGTGGAATCCGGGGTCGGCACCACAGGATGTCCACATTACCGGGAAAAGGAGAGATCGGTTCATGTCTGGCAGAGGGGAGCAACAGACGCGCTATCTTGGACGGACCCGGGCTTGGGCGACGGGCGTACTACTCTTGGTTGTCTTGGTTGGCGTCGGGATCGTCACCGCCCAAGCGGACACGCCGGCCAAGGCCGCTGCAACCACTCAGGCTAGTTTCTTGTCTTTGCCCCAGGCAATCGACCTGGCGCTCACCAACAGCCTGGATATGAAGGTTGCCAACGTTACGCTGGACAATGCAAGGATTAGCTACGAACG
>JBLNBY010000284.1:0-10816 GCA_050260295.1 Bacteroidota bacterium | reverse complement strand
CGTGATCATGAAGCCCCTGAAGCCGAGCGCCTGCGGCAGTTTAGTGAGGCGGCAGACAGACTGGTGGCCGATGCCTACCGCCTGCGTATCGGGTTCGATCAGGCAGTGGCCGTGTTCCGGGAGCGCATGGCGGAAGCAGAGAGGAAGCGATCTGGTAACTGAGGCGGCCGGTCTTTGACCAGAGCCTGGAGGAGATCCTCCTCAGCTACATTCCCTGGTGACCGGGGAAGTATAATCAAGACGGCTAGCCTGCGGTTCAAAAATCGGCCGGGGCGTCGAGTTCCGCACCCCAATAGATATACTGCTTGTTGCCGGTCTTATAGACGTACACCTTGCCCCGTTCAAACTGGCCGGTATACCAGGGATGGCCGAGCGGCAGATTGATCCAGTAGCGGTACCGGGAAACCAGGCGGCTGAAGGGAGTCCAGGTGATGAAGCGTAGCGGACGCCCGTGGCTGACCACAACGTTGGCTTTGCTGAAGTCCACGTCCTGGGGTACGGGGACGCCGTAGTCGTCGAAGGCTTCTTCTTCCGGTCCGGCTGCCATCTTCCAGGACGGGAAGTCCTGGCGGGCGGCCACCGGCGAGGTGGTGGTGGTGACCAGCTCGAGGCGGACGAACCGGGGAAAGAACATGTAGACAATGAAAACGAGCAGCGCCACCAGCATCCACCGGGCCCAGCGTCGCCAGGCACGGCCACGCTCGACTGCTGCTTCGCTCTTCACGCTATTTGCCGGTTCATCCGGGGAGGGCTGCGAACTCGGCCGATTGAATCTCCTGTCGAACCTCATTGCTTGACCCCCATCTTGAGTGTGCTCGATACGTGAATCTTGCCGGAAGCGTTTCGGGGGAGCAGTGCCGGACACCTTCTATTTTCCGCCCGCAGGAGATATGTCGCCGAGCGAAGAAAGCAAAAGCCCAAACTGTGCGAGCGTACGGGTGCGGGTTGGCGGGGGCGGACAGGCGGGTAGAATTAGGGGTGGATCAGGGAGGGATTTAGGTCATGGACGAGAGAGTTGCACCTTTGAATCGGTTTGCCGCTGAAGAGTATGAGGGTGCGGTGGCGGCGGCGCAGGGGGCCAGGCTGAGGCTGGGGCTGATCGGGAGCGGGCTCGTGGGCGCGACCTTTGCCTACACGGTGCTCTTGCGGGGACTGGCCAGCGAGATCGTGATCATCGACATCAACCGGGACAAGGCTGAAGGCGATGTGATGGACCTCAACCACGCGATGCCTTTCACCCAGCCGGCGGTAATCCGTGCCGGAGACTATGGCGACCTGGCCAATGCCGATGTGGTGGTGATTGCGGCCGGAGCGGCGCAAAAGCCCGGGGAAACCCGCCTCGACCTGGTGAAAAAGAACACCCGCATCTTCCGGGACATCATCACGAACTTGACGGCGGTCAATCAGCACGCCGTTCTCCTGATCGCGACCAACCCGGTGGACATCCTTACTTACGTTTCGTGGAAGATCTCCGGCTACCCGGTCAGCCGGGTGATTGGCTCGGGGACGCTGCTTGACTCCGCCCGGCTCCGCTTCCTGCTCGGTCGCCACTGCGGGGTCGATCCACGCAGCGTTCACGCTTACATAGTGGGTGAACACGGCGATTCGGAACTGGCCGTCTGGAGTCTTGCCACCGTCGGGGGAGTACCGCTGCGGGAGATGTGCCCCCGTTGCGGGAGGGCCTGTCCGGCCGGGGTTTGGGACGATATTTTCCGGCAGGTACGGGAGGCGGCGTACGAGATCATCAAGCGCAAGGGTGCGACCTATTACGCGATCGCGGCGTCGCTTGCCCGCATCGTAGAGTGCGTGGCGGGTGACCAGCACTCGGTGCTGACCGTTTCCGCCCAGGCCGGGCCAGAGTTTTTGCCCGACTACCCGGATGTCTTCCTGGGTGTACCGGCGGTGGTGGGGCGGGCGGGCGTCGAGCGGGTGCTGCCGTTGCCCTTCGCTCCCGAGGAGAAGAAGGCCTTCCTGCACTCGGGGGAGGTACTGGCGCGCGTGATCAGGTCACTGGAGCAAGAAGGATTGGTCTGAACACCCGTGCCGCCTGTTGCTTAAGCGCCCGTGCTCGTGCCGTTGGTCTTAGCGCCCGTGCGGTGCCGTCGGCCTAGGCACCTGTACTCGCTGACCTCGCTGGTGCTGACCGCGCTGATGACCTGGGTAAGCTACGCAGGTTGACGGCGACCGCCAGGGCGGCCATCAACACCGAGACGGCGTCATCGGCGATGATGGCCACGATGATGCCGTCCAGGCCCCAGGCGGGGTCGGCGGCGAGCCAGGCGGCGATGCCGACGCGTACGAGAGAGCTTACGATCAGGATGGCCAGAGCAGAGGCGGTACGGCCCAGGCCGTTCAACACCGCCATGAAGATGTGGTAGATGAAGACCAGGGGGGTGGCCCAGGCTAGCAACGCCATGACACGGGCTGCCCCTGCCTGTTCCCGTCCGTAGAGTAGGGTGACCAGTGGCTCGGCAAAGCTTGCGGCGGCGATGACCACACCTGCACCGAGGACCAGGGAGGTCAAGAGTGAGACGTGGAGGAGCCGGCGCAGGCGCCAGGTGGCCCCCTTCTCCCAGGCATCGGCGGTGGCGGGCAGCAGAACCCGTACCAGCGGGTGAATGAGGACCATGGGGAAGTAGAGGACGGGGAAGACCATTCCCGTCATCTGCCCATAAAAAGCGGTGAAACTGGCGTTGCCGATGCCGGCGAGGGCGAGACGCCGGGGGAGCAGGGCCAGGTAGGCGATCTGAAACAGGCTGGCGTAGATCTGGGCACCCACCAGGGGCAGGGCGACGCGAAAGAGCTCCCGGCGCAGGCCGGCAGCGGTGGCCGGGGAAGGGTGAGGTGATGACGATGGGGTTGCTGATGGTGATGGCCCTGTCGCTGTCGATGTCGATAGCGCTGCCGACTCCCAAGGTGCTGGCGGGAGTACTCCTTCTGGCAGACCCGCCCGCCGCCGGCGGATCAGCAACCAGAGTACCAGGAGATCGGCCAGTTCACCGGCGGCTGCCCCCAGTATGATGGCCTGGGCGACCCGGGGTGATCCGAACGGCAAAAAGAGGGAGACGAGAAGGAGGACGGCGGGAACGCGAGCAAACTGTTCAGCCAGTTGGGCAAGGGCAGTCGGGACCATAGACTGATAGCCTTGCAGGAAAGCGCGCGTCCAGGAAGCCAGTACCGCTGGGAGCAGCACCAGCGGGTATATCTCGAGGGCCAGCTGGGCGCGCCGGTCAGCCAGGAAGCGTCCCCCGTTCAGGGAGAGAAAAGCCCACAAGCCGAGGCTGGCCAGGAGCGTGGCCCACAGGAGCACCTGTAGGGTGAAGCGGGCAGCAGCCCGGGCCCGCGCGTGATCTGGCCGGGCGGCCGCGGTGGCCACCACCTGGGAGAGGGCGATCGGCAGTTCGAGGGTGGAGGCAAGCGAGGTTATCCGACGCCAGGGAGTGGTGAGTTCGTAGAGGCCGAGGGCTTCAGCTCCGGCGGTCCGGGCGAGCAGCGCGCGGTAGAGCATGCCGACGATGCGGTTGACCATGCTTACCAGAGAGAGTGCCAGCGTGCTGCGCAAAAGGGGGCGTCGGGCAAAGAAGTTCCGCCGTCGGTGGGATTGCTTGGTTGCCAGTTGCGCGCGTGAGGGTCGGAGTTGCGGTGGAGGCACGGGCCGGGTTAGGGGGCGGGTTACGGGTTGGGGTATGGTGCGGGAATGGATTCGTAGACGTCCCGGCAGTGCGCCGGGATGGGCTGAGTGAGCGAAGCTGGAAGACCTGACCGGTCGGGCAGTAAGCTTATCCATAGATGGTGAGGATGAGTTCGAACCCTCCCTGGGCGTTTTTTCGTCGCCTGCGATGGAGTGCCCGGTGAGCACCCGAAGTACGCCTCCACGGCTGGGGTGGTTGCCGATGTCTGTCTGAACCGTATGCTTTTCACTCCCCTTTCAGTCCGGGGAAGCTAGTCTTCGGAGAGCTGTACGTCGTAGTAGAATAAGAACAGGGTTGATCAAACGGAGGGAGATTGCCGTGGCCGTTCGTCATCGCCAGCTCGGCACTGACTGGGGTCTGTCAGTGCGCATGTTTCTGACGCTTTTCCTGCTGGCCGCACTCTATCTTGGGTTTGTGGCGGTCCTCTGGTCGTCGGGCCTGAGCACCGGAGCTGTCTTCGTCATCGTCGCCATCACCATGGGCATCCAATACTACTTCTCCGACCGCCTGGTGCTGCTTTCGGCGGGGGCGCGGGAAGTCTCGCCGCAGGAGGCGCCCGAGCTACACGCGATCGTCGAGAGGTTGGCCCAGCTGGCCGACGTACCCAAACCCCGGGTGGCGATCATCCACACGGAGATCCCGAACGCGTTCGCTACCGGTCGTAGCCCGAGCCATGCGGCCGTCGCCGTAACCACCGGGTTGCTGCACCGTCTCAGCGAGCAGGAACTCGAAGGTGTCATCGCCCATGAGATCAGCCACATCCGGCATCGGGACATGGCCATCATGACGCTGGCCAGCTTCTTTGCCACCGTGGCGGCGCTGATCGTACGCTGGTTCTTCTGGTTCGGCGTGCCGGGCGGAGGCCGTGATCGTGATCGGGAGGGCAACGCGGCCGTACTGGTCTACCTGGTCTCCATCCTTGTCTGGGTGGTGAGCTTCTTCCTCACGAACGCCCTCTCCCGGTATCGGGAGTTCGCTGCTGACCGGGGAGCGGCCATTCTGACCGGTACTCCGTCCTACCTGGCATCGGCGCTGCTCAAGATCAGCGGGGTAATGGATCGGATTCCGACCCGGGACTTGCGGGCCGCAGAGGGATTGAACGCCTTCTTCATCATTCCGGCCATCAGCGGCCAGTCGGTCATGGAATGGTTTTCCACACACCCCTCGCTCGAGAGGCGGCTGGCACAGTTGCGCCGCTTGGAGCAGGAGATGGGCCGGGTAGCTCAGTGAGGTGGCCGATGAGGTTCTTTGATGCCCTGTTTGGGCGAAGCAAGCTCCCCCAGGCCAAGCCGGACAAACTCTTTGCCCTGGTTACGGCCGCTTTCACGCTCCGTGAGGAAGTGGGTTGGGAGAGTGCCGGCCGGGCGGGCATTTGCCTCAAGGCCGTCGCCGGCTCGGATTTCCTCCGCGCCCGCGAAGAACTAGAAGCGCTGCTTAAACTGGGGGTTCAGGAGACGGGTGGCAGTGTGACGGTAACCGGGGATGAGTTTGGCTATCTTTGGGCTATACTGTCCGATCCCGACCTGGATGACCAGGTCAACCTGGTGCACATGGCCACCCAGACTTTGCTCGAGCACGGCTTTGGCCCACAGCTTCTGGCAGCCGTTTTCAGGTTTACTCCGCGCCTTTCGGGTGGGACAAGAAGTGCGAAGATAGGTGTGATCGGCGCGGGCATGGCGACGGGAACGGGAGCGGCAACAGTAGCAGGTGAGGGACGGGCCTATCTCATCTACAACTACAAGCGGGGTAACTTCTACCCTTTCGTCCCCCGCTCAGAGAAGGATAAGACCCGGGAGTTCGAACCCGAACTACGGGTGGCGGCGGAGCTGGAGAAAGAGTTACCCATTGAGAAAGATCAGACCCGCTGGTTTGCTCTCTGGAACTGCCCTGTATGATTCGTCTGCGTGGATCCCGTGTGCGTATCAGGCCTGCCTGGCGTGCCAGGCAGGCCTGGCTTGCCCGGCCAGTCGGCCTGCCCGCCGGGACCTACTGCTGCAGGTCGGCCGGGTATTCGGCAAACAGGTCCTTGGCTTCTTCCAGGGTGGTGTCGGGCGGCGGGAGGACCAGGTCCGACTCCCGTAACTCGTCGGCGGCCAGCTGTCGGCCTTCTGTGCGGATCAAGTCCAGCACACTCCGGAACCTGGCTTGATAGGCCTCGGCGTCGTTGGTGCTGATGGCATCGAGCAACTCGTTGTCGATCTCGTCCAGACGGGCCAGCGCGTCGCCGGTCAACTCATACTGCCCTTCCGTGGCAATGCGGATGATCATCAGCCCGAAACCTCCTTCTTCAGGCGTTCCAGGTCAAGGGTGGCTGCCGACTTGACCCGCTCTTTGGTCAACTCCTGCTGGATGCGGTCGGTACCGGCCGTGTAGTCAGGCAGCGCTCCCGTGTCCATCATCTCGTCGATGGCAGCGGCCCGCGCCCGCATGTTCTCAGTCTTCTCCTGCGCCCGCTCAAGGGCCATACCCACGTCAGCCAGTTCTTCGCTCAGGCCGCCGACGGCTTCCCCAATCTTCACCTGGGCTTCAGCTGCACTGTACTGGGCTTTGACCATTTCCTTCTGGCTGCGGAAGGCGTCGACTTTCTGCTGCAACCGCTGCTCAGTTGCGTGCAGCTTCTGATACTCCTGGTCGAGTTGCTGGATCTGGCTGTCGAGGTTGCTGATCTGCGCCACATAGCTCTGTTTGCGCTCGAGCGCTGCCAGCGCCAGATCCTCACGGTTGAGGCTCAAGGCCTCTTTGGCCTGGCCCTCGAGCTTCTCCATCTCCTGCTTTGCCCGGGTCTGCTGCAACTCCAAACGCTTCTTGGCGGCCAGCACGTCCGCAAGACTACGGCGTACCTTTTGCAGCAGCTCGAGCTGCTTCTCGTACGAGTAATCCAGGGTGACACGCGGGTCCTCCATCCGATCGAGGACCTTATTCATCCGTGCCTTGAAGATGGTGGTCATACGGGACATCAGCCCCACGTCCAATTCCCCCTTTTGCCGGATCCTGCTTCCCCATTATATCGCGAATGCGATTGCACAATCCTGAAAGCGGGCTGAGAGTCCTCTGTGACGGCCGGCAGGTGCTCGAGGTAGTCGACCAGGTATTCTTCCATGAACTGAAGCAGAGTATGGGCGACCTTTTCCAGAACATCGAGGCGGGGACTTTCCTTCCACGATGGCTGGGTTGGGGCATCCAGTGGGTGTCAGCAGGAGTTGCACCGCATACGGGCGAAGCCAGCAAGACGAAACATGACCAGAGAGACATTCTGGTTAGGAGGGCTGGATGTGCGCAACTCTGCGAAAGACTTGGTACGCCGGGTACTGGGCGCAGCGGGTGGGTTGGCCGTCGTAATGGCGTTGGCCCCCTTGCCGGCTCAGGCGCTGGAGGCCGAACTATCGATCCCGACCGCACCCTGGAAGGAGATGGACGCCCGTTCCTACGCCATGGGAGGGGCATACACGGCGGTCGCCAGCGGTGTGGCCGCAACCTACTGGAATCCTGCGGGACTGGCCAGTTCACCATGGCTGCAGGCAGAGGCAGGGCTTCAGCCGCAGGTTATGGGGACGGACTGGCAGACTTTGCGGACGCTTTGGGCTGAACTCACCAGCGACCAGCCAGATCCCGAACGCATACCCGACCGGGTCGATGCCAGCGTAGCCTTCAATGGTGGTGGGGGCGTGGCCTTGCGGACCGTTGGGGCGGGTGTTTGGGGCCAGGCTGCCGGTCAAGTTGTGGCGGACAAAGAGGCGGGAACCTGGCAGGCGAACGGGTACTATTGGGTGGAAGGTGCAGCTGGCGGGGGACTGGCTACTCCGGTGGGCCTGCCCGGTTTAGGACGGGTGGCGGTAGGAGCGGTTGCCAAGCGGGTGATGGCCGGAACCGGGTGGGTGAACCAGGGGCCACCCGAGCCTCAGCCAGGCGAGGGGGCCAGTGCTAAAGTCACACGGACCAGTGTGCAGGTCAATGCCGCTGGGAATGGGTTGGACCTGGGCGTGCGCATGGAGCTTTCTCCTCGCCTGGTCGTGGCAGGAGCGGTCAAGAACCTTGGCCTGGGTCTGGCCGGTACTGCGACCACCCGTTTGGAGGAAGTGGAGTATGTGGGTGGTGAACCGCAGCCTCCCGTGGTATCCGGTGGAAGCCAGCCCTTCCACCAGGATGTGCCCCGGACCTGGCGGGTCGGCGTGGCCATCAAGCCTTTCCTGCCCGGGTTGACTGTGGCCGCTGATGTCGAAGAGAACCGCACCGTGCATGCCGGCGGCGAGTGGGCGCTGCCCGGGCGGTTGCTCAGTCTGCGGGCGGGAGCGGTCATGGCCGATAGTCAAAGCACGGAATATCGGGTTGGCGCGGGCGTCAAGCTCGGTCTGCTCACTGCGGATGTAGCCGCATCCTTGCAGCAGGGGCAACTGAAAGAGGCCTTCGTACAAGCAGGGTTGCAGTTCTAAGGAATCACGAGAGGTTGGCGGGGTTGGCCAGAGCCGGGTTTGAAGGCTCTGGCCAACGCTTTCTCGCGGGCTTGGGCCAACCGGGGCTGGGAAAGACGATCGACAAAAGAAAATGTTCACAATCGCTACAGCGCATGGTAAGATGATGGCAGTTTTCCGCAAAGGCGGGTGATGGCCGTGGAGGCGTCGACCCGGGTTGCCACTGCAGTGCATGTCACGGACCGGGCCGGCTGGGAAGGTTTGATCAAGGCGTTACAGCGGACGCATCAGGTCTGGGCTCCCATAAAGACAGGGGAGGACCGGGTGGTCTTGCAGCAGGTAGATGACCCCACCTCGATACGGGTGGATGCCCACCCGACGCTCCTGCCCACCAAAAAAGTGTATCGCGCTCCCGAAGAGACCCTTTTCCGCTTCTCCCGCAAGCACGCCCGGGCCTCGCCACCGCCAGAGAGTGAGGCGGGCGTGGAGACAAAGCCGCTGGCCCTGGTCGGCATCCATCCGTGTGATCTGCGGGCTCTGCAGCTCCTCGACCGTGTCTTTACCGGCTTTTTCGTCGACGACCGCTATTCCGATAGACGTGCCCGGACTTTCATCGTCGTGGGCAACTGCGTGTCGCCTTTCCCTTCCTGCTTCTGTTCCTCTTTCAACAGCGGACCATTCGCACGGGACGGGTTTGACCTGGCGGTAACCAAACTCGACGACCGGTATCTCCTTCAGGCCGGCAGTCCGGCAGGCCAGACCCTGCTGGCGGTGCTGGAAGTGCCGGTGGCCGGAGCCGACGAGTTGGCTCAACTGGTTGCGGCCGAGGCATCCGCCCGCCAGCGCCTCACACGCCGGGTGGAGACAGACGGGTTGACTCGCCTGCTCAACATGAATGTCGATCATCCGGTCTGGGATGACGTGGCGGATCAGTGCCTGTGCTGTGGTGCCTGTACCGCCGTCTGCCCCACCTGCTACTGCTTCAGCGTTCGTGACCGGCTCAACCTCGACCTGGAAACCGGCGAGAGGAGGGTGGCCTGGACCTCCTGCCTGGTGATGGAGTTCAGCCAGGTGGCGTTGGGCCATAACCCTCGTCACCATCGGGTCGCGCGGGTAAAACAGCGGCTCTATCACAAGTTCAGCTATTTCAACGATCAGTATGGGGAGTTTGGCTGTGTGGGCTGCGGACGTTGCGTCGACACCTGTGTGGCCGATCTCGACCCGGTGAAGATCCTTGCCAAACTCAAGTAGGCGAATGCCGGGCCGAGTGCCGAGTTGAGGGGCTGAGTCGCAATGTCGAGTTGAACAGAAAGGGGGCGGCAGCATGCAAGGGCTGATGACGCCGAGGCCGGCAGTGATCGAGAGAATCCGTAGCGAGACCGAGGATACCGCCGTATACACGCTGCGTTTCGTGGAGCAGGAAGTTCAGCAAGTTTATGGTTTCCAGCCGGGGCAATTCAACGAGATCAGCATTTTTGGTGTCGGTGAGGCGCCGATCTCCATCAGCAGCGATCCGGGTATTCACGAGACTTTTGAACACACGGTGAGAGTAGTGGGAAACGTTACGCGGGCTCTGGCCCGCCTGCGGGAGGGCAGCCAGGTGGGGGTGCGCGGGCCGTACGGGAAAGGCTGGCCGATGGACCAGTTGCGCGGCCGCAACATCCTGCTGGTGGCCGGTGGAATCGGGCTTGCCCCGTTACGCCCCCTGATTCAGGACGTCTTGCGCCGGCCCCAGCTGTATGGGAGTGTCGAGATTCTCTATGGCGCCCGCAACCCTGCTGAACTGCTCTACGCCGATGAATATGACATCTGGGACGCCCACCCCCAGATCCGCCTGCGGCTGGCCGTGGACCGGATGGAGGCCGACAACCTCTCTGCTGCCGGGGCGGAGCGGCTGCGGCGCGCTCGGGTGGCACTGGAACGCTACGATGGTCAGGTAGGGCCGGTAACGGTCCTGTTTGAACGGTTACTTTCCTCGCCGCCCGGGACGGTGGTGGTTACCTGTGGGCCGGAGATCATGATGAAGTACGTTGCTCAGGGCCTAATGGAGCGGGGGTTCAGTCCGGATCGCATCTTCGTCTCTCTTGAACGGCGGATGGAGTGCGGGGTGGCGCAGTGCGGCCACTGCCAGATTGGGCCTCTGTACGTCTGCAAGGATGGGCCGGTCTTCTGCTACAAGGACATTCGGTATCTGCCGGAGGCGGTGTTCTGATGGCAACCAACGGGAAACCACGCCTTGCTGTTTATAAACTGAGTTCCTGTGCCGGCTGCCAGCTCCAGATCCTCAATCTCGAGGATGTACTGCTCGACATCGCCGGCGCGGTGGAGATCGCCCATTTCCCAATGGCCAGCCGGCAGATGCTTTCGGGTCCTTACGACATTGGGTTCGTCGAGGGAGCGGTTACCGAGCCCGAGGAGATAAACAAGGTGAAGGAAGCCCGGCGGGATTGCCGTGTGCTGGTGGCTTTTGGCTCGTGTGCTGCCTTTGGCGGTCTGCCGTCGCTCAAGAACCGGTGGCCGCAATGGGAAGTGGAGCGGCGGGTCTATCCCCGGCCCGAGCTGATACATTCAGTTGCCACCCGGCCGGTGGGGGAGTACGTGCGGGTGGATGCCATCCTGCGGGGCTGTCCCATCGACCCGGACGAGTTTTTGGAGCTGGTCAAGGCGGTGCTGATCGGGGTGCGGCCGCGGCTGAACACGCACAGCCTCTGCCTG
>JBLNBY010000283.1:0-2875 GCA_050260295.1 Bacteroidota bacterium | reverse complement strand
ACCACGGCAAACAGATTGGTGTGGCTGCCCTCGGTAACCTTCCCCTCCCGGACGAGTACCGCCTCCCAGGCTCTGGCCTCGTCTGCCTGCTGGCGGGCGAGCACATTGTACAGAAGTCCCGTCGTCTTGATGTTGCAAAGCTCCCAGCGACGGTCGGGGAGGGTGATAACCCTCACTCCCTCGCTAAACATCCACTCCGGCCAAGGCGGCAACTCCCGGGCAAAAAGGTAAAAGGTCGGGGCGGCAGCCGGAGGGAAGAGGTGGCTGCGGGGAGCAACCCCGCGGGTGACATGTATGTAAATGCTGGCGTCCCGGCCACCCGGCCCGGAGCCAAGCCCGTTGCGCTCCAGGATCTCGAAGATGAGTCGCTTCATCTCCGACCGCCCCACCGGCAACCGGAGTCTCAGCGCTGCCGCACTCTTCTCCAACCGGTCCAGATGCCGGTCCAGGGCAAATGGACGGCCACGGTAAGCCTTGAGAACGTCATAGATGGCGTCCGCAAAGACGAAACCGCGATCATCCACACTCACTTGCGCCTCCCGGTGCGGTATCCACCTGCCATCCAGGAAAACCTGTAGCTCCGACATGACGTTTTACTCCCCTGCCAGCTTTCTTGCCAGGCTGATCTCCCCGGCATACTCAGTCTCGTCTGCCACCGGCGTCTCTATCAGCCAGGGAATCGTTCGAAACTCGGGACGCCGCAGAAAAAGGGACAGCCTCTCGTGTCCGATCATTCCCCGCCCCAGATACTCATGCCGGTCCTTGTGTGAACCGAACCCGTATTTGCTGTCATTCAGGTGGATCACTTTCACCAGCCGATCCATACCGGTCTGCCGCCACCTCTGCACGAACCCGTCCAGGTCATCGAAGTCGAGAATCCCGGCGGCGTAGGCATGGCAGGTGTCGAAGCAAATCCCCAACCGGTCATCCCCGCCAATCGCGCCGACCACCTCCGCCAGCTCTTCAAGCGTCTGCCCAAGCTCTGTGCCCTGCCCCGCGGTGTTCTCCAGGAGCAACCGGCACTCACCCTGGTAGCGGGCAAGGATGTCCCGGACCGCGGCCACCATCGCCTCTCGCCCCCGTTCAGCCCCAGCCTCCACATATCTGCCGCAGTGAACGATCAGATACGCGCTCTGGTAAGCACCCGCGATCTCCAGGTCGTTGACGATCGATTCCCTGGTCACCTCGGCCAGTTTTTCATCAATGGTGGAGAGATTGGTAACGTACGGCGAGTGCGCCACACTGGGAATTCCCAGCTCGGCGGCGCGACCGGCCTGCCGGCTGAGTTCCTCCTTGTCTACGGGCTTGGAGCGGTAGCTGCGAGGGTTTTTGGGAAAGTACTGGAATATGTCCGCCCCCAGCTCACGTGCCCGCGCCGCCGCGCCGGCTAGGCCGCCACGGGCCACGCTGAGATGGGCGCCGATTCGTGGCATCCTTTCCACTTGCAGCACCAACCCTCTCTCAAACCTCCATGATGATGGGAAGGATCATCGGCCGGCGTTTCGTCTTCTCCCACACGTATGCGGAGAGAACGTCTCTGACGTTGTTTTTGATCAGTCCCCACTCGCTCATGGATTCCCGGTGGCACTGATCCAGCACTTCCGTGACCTTCTGCCGCATGTCCTCGAGAAGTGCCTCCGACTCCTTCATATAGACGAACCCGCGGGAGATGACGTCCGGACCGGCCACCACCTCGCCGGTCTGCCGGTTGACGCTGGCTACCACCATGAGTATGCCATCCTGGGCGAGGAGACGGCGATCCCGCAGGACGACATTGCCCACATCGCCCACTCCCAGCCCGTCGACGTAGACCTGACCGGACGGGACCCGTTCTTCCCGAACCAGCTTGTCGCGGGTAACCACCATGCGGTCACCAAGCTCGGGAATGAGGATGTTCTCCTTGGGTATGCCGACAGCCTCGGCAAGTTCGGCATGGCGGACCAGCATCCGGTATTCGCCGTGAATGGGGACGAAAAAGCGTGGCCGGGTGAGGTTGAGCATTAGCTTGAGCTCTTCCTGGCTCGCGTGCCCGGAGGCATGAACCCCCGAGACTGCGTGATATATCACCCGGGCACCCAGCCGGAAGAGGTGGTTGATGATATTGCCAATGGAGCGTTCGTGACCGGGAATCGGATTGGCCGAAATGATGACCGTGTCGCCGGGTAAGATCTCCACGAGACGGTGCTCGGCCATGGCCATGCGGGTCAAAGCCGCGGTGGTCTCCCCCTGTGACCCGGTCGTGACGATGGTGATCTCATGGGGCTGGAGGTCGTCCACCTCGGAGACATCCACCAACAGGCCGTCCGGCACCTGCAGGTAGCCGCGCTCCCGGGCAATCCTTACCACATTGACCATGCTACGGCCCACGAAGCTCACCTTCCGGCCGTAGCGGGCCGAAGCATCGATTACCTGCTGAATCCGGTGAACATTGGAAGCGAAGGTGGCCACCAGCACCCGTCCTTCGGCATCCCGGAAGATGTCACTGAGGGTCTCTCCGACCACCCGCTCGGACAAGGTAACCCCGGGTCTCTCGGCGTTGGTACTGTCTGACATCAGGACCAGAAGACCCTCCGCACCGAGTTGGACCAGGCGGTGATAGTCGGTCTGCCGCCCATCGATGGGGGTCTGATCGAACTTGAAGTCCGTAGCATAGAGCACCGCCCCGACGGGAGTGCGAAAGGCCATGGCAACGACGTCGGGGATGCTGTGGTTGACGTGGATGAACTCTGCTTCCACCGCCCCCAGACTCACCCGGTCTCCCGGTTTCACCTGCCGCAGGTCCGCCCGGCCCGCCAACCCATGTTCGGCCAGTTTGTTCTCGAGAAGCCCGAGGGTTAGGTTGGTGCCATACACGGGTACGTGAGGAAAGCGGTTG
>JBLNBY010000282.1:0-4254 GCA_050260295.1 Bacteroidota bacterium | reverse complement strand
TCCTCGTCTTCGGCCAGAACGTACAGCATACCATCGGGGTCATGGTCGCCAAACTTGTTGTACACGATGCGCAGGGAGACTGCATTGACGTGATACTCCCGGAGCAAGTTCATCCCCTCCTTTATGACAGATCGTGGTTAGCTAAGGTTTGAGAGAGGGGATAGCATGCTCTTCATCTTCGATATAGAAGACTTCGATGTCGTCCACGTATATGCGCATAGTAGTTCCCTCAAGCTCCATCACATGACAGGTCTCCACCTGCACGAAGATGAATTCCTCGACTACTCGCTCTATCACTCCGATCACCAAGAACGGGAAAGCATCAGTAAGGAATAGGGTCCGTTTGCCAATAGCTTTGGCAAATGTATGGAGCATAGCTTCTTCTCGCTTTCTGTTAACGTCGATTGTGGGCGACTTACCCATCATAAACGCACCTCCAGTTCACGGAATGGGAAAGCGCGTGTTACAGTCGAACGGCACTAAGTTAGCCATCTTCGGGATGGGGAAACTAAGCGGGCACGGGAAGCGGAAAAAGGGCGCATTGCTCATCTTGATGATGACAGGGAAGAGTGTGATGTAACCCCTCGTCACTTCGGTGATGGTGCCACAAAAGATAGGACGAAAGACCTGTCCCAGAAGATTGAGCTGGTCCGCCTCCATGGTAACCATGACCTGCTCCCCCACCTGGAAAAGGCCGTCACTGAAGTCGCTGAAGCCGCTGACAGTACTCTCGGCCGGGCCAACGCCCTTGCCTTCGGTCCTATTGATCTGTTTGATCTGTGCCTCTGCCATTGGATCCACCCTCTTCTTGCAGGAAAACCGCTGGTCCCCCGGTTTGCGCAGCGTGTGAGCTGCAAGGGTGCCTGAGTCTTCTTATTCGCCCACTATTTCGGAGGTTCCGGGATTCCGGCCCCAAGAGGGTGGATGCGGGACGCAGGTATGGCGGGACGCACGTATGGATGTGGCCTTTTACCAGGAACGGAGCTGCGGAAGCTGGGGCTACAGGATTCGGTTAACATGCATGGGCGGGAAGCTGACGGGCCTGACCTGCGTTTTTCTTGGCCGTCTCCCAGTCTTCAGCAACAGCTGCTAGCAGTGCGAGTAACCGGAGCCGCAGGGCTTCGTCATCCCTGTTTTTCACAGAGCTCATACAGCAGAACCCCCTCACTTTGCACCCGCTCAACCAGCGACGGAGCAGCGCGGGCCAGATCGACCAGGTCGACGGGGATGTCTGTCTCACGCTCCAGGCGGGCCCATGCCCGATAGTACACCGCCGGCGACAACCCCTCCACAGCGAGGTCAATATCCGAGTGGGGATTGACCCTGCCGGACAGAAGCGAGCCGAAAAGGTAAACCCTCTTTACACCAAACTCACGGCCCAGCACGCCGGCCAGGCGGCGGGCATCGACTAGCGCCATCTCCCGCCATCGCTCTAGCCTGGCTTGCGCTCGGACTGCCCTCTCTTTCCAGGCCATGATGTACGGTGTCCATTCGCCGGCAGCGACGTCTATCGCCGGAGGAGCTGCCGGCTTGCTGGCCGAAGGTCGATCCATAGCCAGGGGGCTTGTCAGGGATTCAACGTCCACCGATGATTCAACGTCCACCGATAACTCACCTGCCCCGAAATCAACTCCGTCAATTCTCATCATAACCCATAATAACCCAAGATCCTGGCGTCCAACCGCACTCAACAGCTAACACGGGTGTCCTGGTTCCCGGGCACATTGTGGTAGGATCACCTTGGGGGCGACGTACCGTGCAGCCGGCTCTCAAAGCAGATCAGCATCCTGCCCACCCGGAATCGGGGGAGCACTGTCACCCCGAAGCCGGGTGCTTTCGTCTGGTGCCGCTCTTTTCCCATCTCTCCGACGAAGAGATGCAGTTTCTGGCCACCGGAGCGCAGACACGCCACTTCAGCAAGGGCGAGGTGGTCTTCCAGGCCGGGCAGGACCCGGGGCTTCTCTTCGTCGTGGCCCGAGGCCTGGTGAAGGTAACCCGCATCTCGGCCTCCGGCCGGGAACAGGTGGTGCGCCTCCTCGGTCCGGGCGACTTCTACGGCGAGCTCTCCCTCTTCCTCCCCCAGGCCCTGGCAGCTACGGGCATGGCACTCCAGGACGCCCGGGTCTGCCTGCTTGGCCGCAGCCACGTTCGGGAACTCCTGCACCGCAGCCCCGAGGCGAGCTTCAAGATGCTGAGCGCCCTCGCACTGCGCATCATGGAGCTCGAGACGCTGGCTGAACAGCTTGCAGTTCACCCGGTGGAAAACCGGGTGGCGGCGCTCCTGCTCAAACTGGCGGTTGCCCGTGGTGATGTTGGAGATGTTGCTGCACCGGTGTCACACGGTACGGGTACGGCGGTCGACTTACCCCTGACCCAGGAGGAGATGGCCAAGCTCCTCGGAACATCCCAGGAGACCCTCAGCCGCAAGCTACACGCGCTGGAAGATGCCGGGCTGATCCGGCTGGAAGGACGCCGTTCCGTCCGCCTGCTTGATGTGAACGGGCTTGCTGAACGTGCCGAAGGTATATAAGCTCTACCCGCCAGCCTCACGCAACTTTGTCTTCGTGTCCCCAAACTGTGACTCCCCCAACTATGACCTCCGTCATAAACTCGTGCCCCGACCCCGGTTCATCATGAAACCGGAGTGAGGCGGATCGAGCCGGGACAGCCGGAGTGCCCGGATGGCCCAAGCTGGGCTGGTATGGCCTGGAACGGTGCGGGATGGCCCGTACACTATGGCCCGGTATGTGGCCGGTATGCGGCCGGCATGGCCCGGACGACGCGTCCCTCCGGACATTCAACTGAACGGGGGTATTCC
Source organism: Bacteroidota bacterium (assembly GCA_050260295.1). Taxonomy (GTDB): domain Bacteria; phylum Bacillota; class Limnochordia; order Limnochordales; family DUMU01; genus DUMU01. Next base: position 1,436 of record JBLNBY010000282.1, on the reverse strand, counting down.
AGATGACTCGTGAGGTTTTCCAGCTCGACAATCTGCACTGCCCAAGCTGCGTCGCCCGGATTGAACGGGCAGTTGGCGGCCTGCCGGGCGTAAGGGCGGCCAAGTTGGCGTTTGCTGCAGGCCGGTTGACTGTCGAGTATGACGAGGCGAGCACCAGTTCGCAGGCGATCGCCGGGGCAGCCGGTCGCCTCGGGTATCCCGCCCGCTCGCTACGCCGGGAAGAGGTGAAATAGCGATATGGCTACGCCTCTCCGCCGCGTGGCGGCGACGGCAGTTCTCATAATCGTGGCCTGGATCAGCCGGGTTCTGCCGGCCGGGGAGGCGGGCGGAGAGCCGGGCGGGCTCGCCGGGTACGTGTACACTGCCGGCATGGTCGGGGCAGCGGTGGTCTCGGGCCAAGCCCTGGCCCGCCGGGCCTGGGCCAGCCTGCGGATGCGGTCACCTGGCATCGAAGTGCTGGTGACCGTGGCGGCGGCCGGGGCGGTGGCGATCGGTGAGTACTGGGAGGCTGCAGCAGTCACCTTCCTCTTCGACCTCGGCGGCTACCTGGAGTGGAAGACGCTGGAGCGGACGCGAGCCGCCATCCGTGCCCTGGCCGACTGGTCGCCGCAAACGGCACGGGTGCGCCGGGCAGACGGGAGCGAGGAAGTCGTCCACGCCGGGGACGTGCGCCCCGGTGACATCCTCGTCGTAAAGTCCGGCGACAAGCTGGCATCCGACGGGATCATCATACGGGGAGAGGCAGAAGTCAACGAGGCGGCCCTCACCGGTGAACCGCTGCCGGTGCCGAAAGGGCCCGGAGACAACGTGATGGCCGGGAGTGTGGCCACCCTCGGATTGCTGGAATTGCAGGCCACCCGGGTAGGTGAGGAGACCACCTTCGGCCGCATCATCCAGATGGTGGGTGAGGCGCAGGAGGCACGGACGCCGGTTCAGACTGCGGTGGAACGTTTTGCCAAGTACTACACCCCCGCCATCATGGTCCTGGCTGCGATCACCTTCATAATCACCCGGGACACACGCCTGGCCCTGACTCTGCTGGTCGTCGCCTGCCCGGGGGCGCTGGTGCTGGCCGCACCCGTCTCGCTGGTGGCCGGTATCGGGCGGGCAGCCCGGCAGGGCGTGCTCATCAAGGGCGGCCAGCGCCTGGAGAAGCTGGCGCGGGTCGACGCCGTGGCGTTCGACAAGACAGGGACGCTCACCGCCGGGCGGCCCGAGGTGGTCGGCGTGCAGGTGCTGGGCAATCCAGGATCTGCGTCTGGCGCTGGCTCTGGCTCTGGCTCGACCGATGTGGCCATCACCGGGACCGAGCTCCTGCGCCTGGCCGCCGCGGCTGAGAAAGGCTCAGAGCATCCACTGGCCGCAGCCATCCTGGAACGGGCGACTGCTGAGCTTCAGACAGCCGGCAGCTCACACAACCACCAGCACCTCGACCC
>JBLNBY010000281.1:0-3743 GCA_050260295.1 Bacteroidota bacterium | reverse complement strand
ATCCGGTCGAGCACAGCCTATCACCGATCGTGCAAAACGCTGCCCTGCGGGCCGCCGGGCTCAATTGGGTCTATCTACCCTTCCATGTGCGGCCCGACAGCCTGCCCAGTGCCATTGGGGCGCTGCGGGCGCTGAACCTCGTGGGTTTCAACGTCACCATTCCCCACAAGGAACGGGTGCTGCGGCTGATCGATGAGGTCGATCCCTACGCTGCCTGGCTGGGGGCGGTCAACACCATCGGCTGGGCGGACGGGGGCCGGCTCAAAGGCTGGAATACGGACGGAGCTGGTTTTCTGGCTTCGCTGGCAGAGGCGGTGGATTTCCAGCCCCAAGGAACCAGGGTGGTGATCTTGGGGGCCGGCGGTGCAGCGCGGGCCATTGCCGGCCAGCTCTGTCTGAGCGGGGTCTCTTCCCTTACCATCGTCAACCGGACCTATTCCCGGGCTGAGAAGCTGGTGGAATGGCTGCAGAGTGCGGCCGCCGTTGCTCCTGCCGTTGCTCCTGCTGCCGCACCTGTCCTGGCACCTGCCTTTGGACCTGCCATCGGAGGGCAGGAGACGGCTGATGGTCCTGGTATACACTCCCAGCCACAGTCGCAACCACAGGCACAGTCGCAACCACAGGCACAGTCGCAACCACAGCCACGGCTGCAGTCATGCACACGACCCAAGCCCGAGCTGGCGGCCTTGGCCTGGGATGACGCTGTGGCCCTGGCCCGGGCAATAGAGCAAGCCGATCTGCTGGTTCAGGCGACGGCATACGGTATGCACCCGCAGGAGGAAGCCAAGCCGCCGGTGCCAGCCAGCCTTTTGCACCCGGGGCTTGTCGTCTGCGACATCGTCTACCGTCCTCTGGAGACGGCCTTGCTGCGCGAGGCGAAGGTCCGGGGGGCGCGCCCGGTCAACGGCCTGGGGATGCTGGTTCACCAGGGAGCAGCGAGTTTCACCATCTGGACGGGACTGCCCGCACCCGTGGCCGTCATGCGCCAGGCTCTCGCCGATGCTCTCTCGCCCGCGCAAAGAACGCAGTAGAGAACCATAACATAGAGAGACCAGTCACATTAGTGCAGGAGTGGCCGGTTATTCCAGGTCTGGCGCAGCAGGAGGATGCAGAAAGCTCATGACTACCAGGAAGCGGGTCGGATTGATCTACGGCGGTCGTTCCAGCGAGCATGAGGTTTCGCTGCAGTCGGCGGCAGCGGTTTTCCGCGCGTTCGATCCCGCACGGTACGAGGTTGTACCCCTTGCGGTCGACCATGCGGGGCGTTTTTGGACGGGGCGTCTTTTCCGTGAGGCCCTGCAGGCGGGAGCGGCCTCCCTGCCGGTACCGGCAGCGGCGCCGGCGGCTGGGTTTCCATCGGGTTCGGCAACGGGTTCGGCAGCGAGTTCGGCAACGGGTTCGGCGACCGAGCCCGGTGACTGCCTGCCGGTCCACGCCCGGCTCGATCCGACACGCCCGGGTTTCGTTGCCGGTGAGGGAGAAGCCGCGCGCCTCCTCGAGCTCGATGTGGTTTTTCCCCTGATCCACGGGACATACGGGGAGGATGGCACGCTGCAGGGACTGCTCGAAATGATGGGCTTGCCATATGTGGGGGCAGGAGTGCCCGCTTCAGCTGTGGGTATGGACAAAGTCCTGATGAAGGCTGCCTTCCGTGTTGCCGGTCTACCGGTCCTGCCCTACCGGACGGTCACCCGCTACGAGTGGGGAAAACGACCCGAGGAGGTCCGGATGGGCGTGGCGCGCGAAGTCGGCTTCCCTTGCTTCGTCAAACCCTCCAACCTGGGCTCGAGCGTGGGCGTCAGCAAGGTTGCGAACGCCGAAGAGCTGCCGGCGGCCCTGGCCCGAGCTTTCCTCTATAGCCGCAAGGTGCTGGTTGAACGGGCGGCGGTCAACTGCCGGGAGATCGAGTGCAGCGTCCTGGGGGGCGATGAGGTGCAGGCCTCGATTCCCGGTGAGATCCGTCCGTCCCGGGATTTTTACGACTACCAGGCCAAATATCAGGACGATACTTCCGAGCTGATCATTCCCGCCCCGCTGTCGCCCGTGGTGGTAGAACGAGTGCGTGAGTTGAGCATTGCTGCCTTCCAGGCCGTGGATGCCGCCGGCATGGCCCGGGTAGACTTCTTCGTTGCCCGGGAATCGAAGGTTGTCTATGTCAACGAGATCAACACCATTCCGGGCTTCACCCGCATCAGCATGTACCCCAAGCTCTGGGAAGCCAGCGGGCTGCCTTTCCCTGCCCTGGTAGACCGCCTGGTTGAACTCTCCCTCGAGCTGCATGCGGAACGGGCCCGCACTCTCTACCGGTACGATCCGCAGGCGGAAGAGGCAGCAATCCGTCGATTGGGGGTGTAGTATGGTGCCGGTCGGCGCAAGTGCAGTCAACCCGAGTCTTCCGGACGAACTGGCCATGCTGCCTGGCGAGGCCGAGGCGGAGCGGCGCATCCTGGGGATCCTCCTCAAGCACCCGGAGCAGGCCGACGCGGTACTCGAGTCCCTCAGCCCGGATCACTTCATCGACCCGGTGCTGCGCGAGATCTTCAGCATCATCATGCTGCTCTACGACAGCGGGCAGCGGATATCGTTCACCCAGGTTTATACCCGCCTCCGCCAGTCGGGGCGTGTCTCCGAGCCAGAGACGTTGCTTGCCGGCCTGACCGACTCCTTCACCAGCCTGGCGGAGCTGCTCCCCAGCGTCGAGGTGCTCCTGGAGAATCATGCCCGGCGCCGCCTGCTCCAGGCGGCCCGCGAGATCCAACGCCTGGCCATGGAGGGGACAGGCATCGAGCCCGGCCAGCCAGGCTCGGCGCCCGGGGCGTCGATCGCTGCCCTGCAGGCTCGAGCCCAGGCGCTGGTCATGGACGCCACCTCCGTCCGGGGAACTTCCCAGGAGGATGTCTACGACCTCCTGACCGTTCTCAACCGCTGCTACGCCCGTCTCATGGAGCGCTATGAGGGTGTCGAGGGGGCATACGGCCTTTCGGTCCGCTATCCGTCCGTCGACCTGATGACCACCGGGTTCAAGAAGAAGGACCTGATCATCCTGGCGGCCCGCCCCAGCATGGGGAAGACGAGCCTTGCACTCAACTTCGCCCTCAACGTCGCCCGCCGCCGCATTCCCGTCCTCATCTTCAGCCTGGAGATGGATGCCGAACAGATCGGCGACCGCCTGGTCGTCAGTGAGCTCTTCCGCTTCCGGGACAACGACGGCTCCCACATCATCAGCGGCAGTGACTACAGCGGCAAGTTGAGCGACCGTCAACTCGAGGTCGTCCGCCAGGCTTACAATGAGCTCTTTCCCCTGCCCATCTACATCGTCGACCGCCGCGGCCTGACCGTGTCCGAGATCCGGGCCAAGGCCCGCAAGGTGAAGGCCCAGCATCCCGACCTCGGCCTGATCGTCATCGACTACTTGCAGTTGATCCGTGCTCTCATGGTTCCCGGCCGGACCTGGGCAATGCAGGTGGGTGACATCGTGCGGGAGCTGCGGGAGCTGGCCGGCGAGCTCGACGTGCCCCTCATCCTGCTTTCCCAGCTCAACCGTGGGGTCGAGGCACGGGAGGACAAGCGGCCGCTCCTCTCCGACCTGCGTGACAGCGGTAACATCGAAGAGTTTGCGGACGTCGTCATCCTTCTCTACCGGGACGATTACTACAACCCCGAGAAAGCCCGGGAGGAGGGGACAGAGGGGCAGGTGGAAGTGATCTTCGCCAAGCAGCGGCGCGGCCGCACGGGGAAGGCGA
>JBLNBY010000280.1:0-5457 GCA_050260295.1 Bacteroidota bacterium | reverse complement strand
CCGGGAAAGCAGCGAGAATACCACCCACATCCGGCCAGGGAAGTAGTTGCACAGCCAGATAAGTGGCTGCCACGACAAAACCTCCCAGCAGAAGCCGGAGGAGGAAGTCAATCAGTTCACTCTTTGCTGAACACCTCATAGGGACTTCTCCGACCCCAAAGATAGAGGCTGCACCACCCGCACCACCTGTACGGGAGGCGCAGCCCAGTCTATGATACGCCATCGGTTCACCCGAAGCGTGCCGCAACATGTCGACCGCCGACCGGCTCGAAAGGACTACCCAACCCTCCGCAGCCGTTCAACAGCCGTTCAGCCGCCTGCTTTATCTTCCAACAGTCGCCGGGCGGCGGCGAGTTGCTGGCGGAACGGTTCATCTCCGGTCGCTCCGGGACTCTTGCGGGCGGCAATCACATTACGCAGGTCCAACGCTGCGTAGACGTCCTCCGCCACCGCACCTTCCGGAGCGAACCGCGCCAGTTCGTCCCGGCTCAGTTCTTCCAGCCGGCAACCCTTTTCCAGGCAATACCGGACCAGTTGACCTACGATCCCATGGGCCTGGCGGAAGGGAACCCCTCGGCGGACCAGGTAATCGGCAAGATCCGTCGCGTTGAGAAAACCGTCACGGGCCGCCGCTTCCATCCTCTCACCCCGGAAGCGGGAAGTGGCCAGCATCGAGGCCATCACCCGGAGGCTTCCCCGCACCGTGTCCAACCCGTCGAAGAGAGCTTCCTTGTCCTCCTGTAAGTCCTTGTTGTAGGCAAGCGGCAGTCCCTTGCAGACGGCGAGCAGTGCCACCAGTTGCCCGAAGACCCGGCCGCTCTTGCCCCGGATCAACTCTGCACCGTCGGGGTTCTTCTTCTGTGGCATGATGCTCGAGCCGGTTGCGTAGGCATCGGCCAGCTCGACGAAGCCGAACTCAGCGCTTGACCAGAGCACGAGCTCCTCTGCCAGGCGGCTCAGGTGCATCATGATAATGGCCAGGTCGGCGAGGGCTTCGATCAAGTAATCCCGGTCGGCCACGGTATCCAGGCTGTTCTCGGTGATACGGGCAAAGCCGAGCTCCCGAGCGACCGCCTCTCTATCGACGGGATACGGCACTCCGGCCAGCGCCCCGCTCCCCAGCGGGCAGGCGTCCGCCCGCCGCAGGCAGTCGGCCAACCTCTCCCGGTCCCGCTGCAGCATCCAGAAGTATGCCAGCAGATGGTGGCCGAGCAGGATGGGCTGCGCCCGCTGCAGATGCGTGTAGCCGGGCATCAGGAGCTCTCCGTCCCTTTCCGCCACCTGGACCAGCACCCTCTGCAGCCCGACCACCGCCGCGTCGACCCCGTCCGGACCGGCAATAGCGTCCTTGAGAAAGAGCCGCGTATCCACCTGCACCTGGTCGTTACGGCTGCGAGCAGTATGGAGCCGCTTGCCGGCCTCGCCGATCCGCTCCACGAGCCACCCCTCGATGGCGGTGTGGACATCCTCCAACTGCACCGCCGCTTCCCCGGCGGGAAAAGCGAGACGCCCCGTCTCGAGGTCGACAGCGATGGATTCCAGACCCAGGATGATCTTCTCGGCATCCTCTGGCGGGATGATCCCCTGATTTCCAAGCATGCGGGCATGGGCAATGCTGGCCCGGATATCCTGTCGCCAGAGCCGCTGGTCAAAGGAGAGAGAATTCTGGAAACCGGCCAGGTCGGCTGCAGTCTCGCTCTCGAAGCGGCATCCCCAGAGCTTCACGAGTTTGCCGCCTCCACCAGTTTCTGTGCCCGCCCATACGCCACGGCCTGTACTGCCAGCGGCAGGCCGAAGAGGTTGATGAACCCTGCCGAATCGGCCTGACGATACACATCCTCGGCCCCGAAGGTGGCAAGGTCGAACCGGTAGAGCGAGTGCTCCGCCTGGCGGCCCAAAACGATGACATTTCCTTTGTAAAGACGCAGCCGTACCGTGCCGGTAACCTGCCCGACCAGTTTCGAGACGAAGGAGTCGAGCGCCTCCCGCAGCGGTGTCCACCAGAGTCCGTAGTAGACGAGTTCGGCGTACTTGAGCGCCACCATCTCCTTGAAGTGCAGCGCCTCACGATCGAGCGTCAGGTACTCCAACTCCTTCCACGCACCGTAGAGCAGTGTCCCGCCCGGCGTCTCATAGACACCCCGGGACTTCATACCCACCAGCCGGTTCTCCACGATGTCGACCCGTCCGATGCCGTGACATCCAGCCATCTCATTTAGGCGCTGCAGCAGGGGTAGCGGGGCGAGGCGTTCACCGTTCACTGAAACAGGTGTACCGTTTTCAAAACCGATCTCTATATCCTCCGGGTGATCGGGCGCCTTCTCTAGTGAGACCGTATGCAGGAACATGTCCTCCGGGGGGGCGTTCCACGGATCTTCCAGAATACCGCCTTCGTAGCTCGTATGCCAAATATTCGAATCCATCGAATACGGCTTCTCCAGCGTAACCGGTACGGGAATGCCATGCTGTCTGGCATACTCGATCTCCTCTTCCCGTGAACGGAACTCCCATTCCCTCCAGGGAGCGATGACACGCAGATGAGGAGCAAACGCCTTATAAGTCAATTCGAAACGGACCTGATCATTGCCCTTGCCCGTGCAGCCGTGGGCCAACGCATCCGCACCGGTTTCCAGAGCGATCTCCACCTGCCGGCGGGCAATGATGGGGCGGGCGATCGACGTGCCCAGAAGATACTTCCCCTCATAGACAGCACCCGAGCGTATCATCGGAAATACGAAACCAGTTATGAATTCCTCCCGCAGGTCCTCCACGAAGACCTCGTCCGCCCCGCTCGCCAGGGCTTTGGCCTTGATCGCCTCCATATCCTCGCCCTGGCCGACATCCCCGACCATGGCAATCACTTCACCGCCGTAATGCTCCTTCAACCAGGGGATGATCACCGAAGTATCCAGCCCGCCTGAATAGGCGAGCACGGTTCGTTTGACTCCCATCAGTATGCACCGTCCTTCATTCAATACCCACCCCGGGCAATGTTTGCATAATTATACACTCCCCCACCCTTGAACGGTAGCCCTGTTTGTAGCCGCGTTTGCAGCCCCGTCTATACGCGCCTGTCCCTGCATACAGGTTTCGTGAACCGGAAAGAAGGCATCCAACTCAAGCCCCAGGGAGTCAATGAAGACAGGAGGAGGAAGCATGCGGCTTACACGACACGCAGAACGTTCAGCATCGGATGGGTTCTTTTACCGACTGGTAGAAGGGATTCTCCTGCTGACCTTTGTATATGTATTGGGTCTGGTTGCTTCCCTCTGGCGGCAACTGGCGTCCATATTATGAACTGTGAGGAAGAGGGTCAGGAGTAAGGATGCGCCGTTATGAGCAAAACCCGGTCATTCGTCCGGCCGATGTGCCCCCCTCCACACCGGGCATGGAAGTTATAGGAGCGTTCAATGCGGCCGCAACCAGGTTTGGCGATGAGATCATCCTGCTTTTGCGGGTGGCGGAGCGGCCGATTCCCAGCGGTCCGGATACGATCTGCTTTCCCATGGCCGACGAGGTGGACGGTCAGCCGGTGCTGCGCCGGGTCGAACTAAGACGCGACGATCCGGATGCGGACGCTTCCGACCCCCGGGCCGTCGTCTACAAGGGACATACCTATCTCAGTTCCATATCGCACCTGCGGCTTGCCCGTAGCAAGGATGGTTTCCACTTCACCGTCGATCCGCAGCCGACTCTGCTGCCGCGCGGCCCCTACGAACGGTACGGAATCGAAGATCCGCGCATCACCAAGATCGGCGATACCTACTGGATTGCCTACACTTCCGTCTCGGATTTCGGGATCACGGTCTCCCTGGCCAGCACGCAGGACTTCCGTTCCTTCACCCGCCACGGCGTGATCCTCCCTCCCGAGAACAAGGACGTGGCTCTCTTCCCGGCCGGGACCAAACACGGTTACGCTCTCCTGCACCGTCCGTACACCCGCTCTTTGGGCAGCACCCCCGATATCTGGCTCGCCTACTCCCCCGACCTGGTCCACTTCGGCGACCACCGCCACGTGGCCGGGGTCAGGCCCGACAGTTGGGAAAGCGTCCGCATCGGCGCGGGGACACCACCGATTATGACCGACAAGGGGTGGCTCGAACTCTATCACGGAGCCGATGACAAGGCATACTGCCTTGGCCTGCTCCTGCTCGACCCGGATGAACCACACATCGTGCGGGGCCGCTCCCGCGAACCCGTGATGCAGCCGGAGACCCCGAATGAGAAGGCGGGCTTCTACGGCAACGTGGTTTTCACGTGCGGATGGGTGGTGAAAGACGACGGCAGGGTCTTGATCTATTACGGAGTGAGCGACGAGGCAACCGCCGTGGCCGAAACGACGCTGGACGAGTTGCTGGCCCAGGTTGACCCGGTCCGGGCCTGAAAGGATGACCGAGCATAATCCCGTCTGTGGACACGTTTGTGGCCCCCTTCGTTGTCGCCGTGGACATCGGCACCACACACTGCCGGGCGCAGATCTTCGACCGCATGCTCCAGCCGCTTCCCGGCCTGTATGTATCACGCGCGCAGCCTGTCCTCCGCCAGGGAGACCGGGCCGAACTCGACCCTGAGGCCGGCCTGGCCGTCCTGGTCGACACTTTGGCGGAGTTGTTCGCGCGTCTCAACCCCCAACTGTCCCCGGCGCGCTTTCCGATCGCCGCCGTGAGTGTATCGTCGCTCTGGCATTCGCTCGTTGGGGTCGACGCCGACGGCTACCCCGTCACCCCCTGTCTGCTCTGGGAGGACCGGCGCAGCGCCATCCAGGCGGAAAGACTCCGCCACCAGCTGGATCACGAGGAATACCATCAGGTGACGGGCGCTTTCCTTCATCCCAGTTTCCCGGCCTGCCAGATACTCTGGTGGCAGGAGGAAGACCGCGAGCGAGCCAAGAAGGTGGCCCGCTGGCTCGCCCTGCCGGAATACTACTACCTTCGCCTCTTTGGCCGGGCTGCCGCCAGCTTCTCCCTTGCGTCGGGATCGGGACTGCTCGATCAACGGACGCTCGGCTGGTGGCCGGAGCTCCTCCAATTGCTGCGGCTTGCTCCCGATCAACTGCTGCCTCTGGGGGAGGCCGACTGGGTGATTGGCGGTCTCTTGTCGCCCTTCCGGGAACAGCTACTCCGGCTGGCCGACACCCCTTTCCTGCTGCCCGTGGGTGACGGTGCGTGCGACAACCTGGGGGCACATGCCTTGACCTCGGCCGACTGGTCTCTGATGCTGGGAACCAGCGGCGGGTTGCGGGCCATTTTACCTGCTGCCGAGGCCGACAGTACCCCGTTTGGCCTTTTCCGTTACCGGCTGCTGCGGGACTGGGCGGTGGTGGGTGGATCGATGAATAGCGCTGGCAGTCTGGTGGAGTGGTTGCGGCGGACACTCCTCTTGCCCGGCGACCCGGACCTGCTGGAAGAAGAGCTCAGAGCCCTTCCTGGTCCCAGCAAACTCGTTGTCCTCCCTGAC
>JBLNBY010000279.1:0-6112 GCA_050260295.1 Bacteroidota bacterium | reverse complement strand
CAGTTCACGACCGGCTGCAGCCAGGATTTCCCCTGCCACGCGGTCACCAGCCATCGCCGCCTCGCTTACCAACATGGAGAGCCCTGCCAACCGGTGGCGGTTGAAGGAAGGCCCGTACACGAGCCGGCGAAGCTCGGTCTCGAAACGGTAGTGGAGCGTCTCCTGGAGTAACCTGGTGAGCACGGTAGCCGGGCCACGCCCTTCAAAACTCCTGATCACCGCCCGCAGCCCCTGAACGGCAATCCAATAGCCGCTGCCCTCGTCTCCCAGTACCGGCCCCCAGCCGCCCTTCACCGCCACTTGGGCTGCCCGGCGGCCATAGCCAAATGAGCCCGTACCTGCCAAAGCAATGACGCCATCTTCCCCGGGCAGTGCTCCCCAGAAGGCGGCCGGGGCATCGTCTTCCAGCCGCAAGAGCTGCCAGTGATAAGGACCTTCCAGAGCCGCGATGGCAACTTCCTCTCGCAACCCGGGGGCAGACAGATAAACCGCGGCCACAGGAAAGGGAGCAACCTCACCGGGAATGAACCCGCGAGCAACGGCTGCTTCCAACGCTTGCATGGCCACCCGCCGGATGGCCATCTGCGCATCTTCCATACTGGTGAAATACAGATTGGTTGGCCCGCCGAACCCAATGCCGCCGACGCAACCATCTTCCCGCAGCAGAAGGCCCACGCTCTTACTGCCGCCGCTGTCTATGCCCAGCACCCACCGGGACGAGCTCCCAACGTTCGTCATTGGCCTTCCCACCCAGCCTTTCCCCGGCCCTGGGGATACCTCGTCATCCGGAGTTTCAGCAGATAGGCGTCACCGCGCATGATCAGGCGGCTGAAAAAGCCCCGCTGGTGACCGCTGACTTCCGTGACCCTCTCCGCGATCAATACCGGTTCCTCCGCGGCGAGTCCCAGCATCTCCGCCCACTCCGGCCTGGCACCTTCCGCCCAAATGGTCTCCTCGGCACTGATCGGCGTCAGCCCATACCGTTGCTCGAGCAGTTGATAGAGAGAGTGCTCCGTCAGCACCAACGCCCTTCCCGGCTCTGCCAGCTCGGGAGCAAGGTCGATGGGAATGAAAGTCTCCTCGATGGCCAGAGGTTGCTCCCGAGCCAGCCGCAGCCGTTTGAGATAGACCACTTGCTGGCCAGCACCCATGTCCAACTGCCACGCCACCTGGGCACCGGCCGGACGCACGGCAGCCTCCACCACCCTCGTCTCCACGCTCACCCCACGCTCCCGCATCGCCTCCGTGAAACTTCGGAGCGGGACTGCACCCGGCTCGGCCCATAGTCCCACCACGAACGTCCCCTGGCTGGGACGGCGGACCACCACCCCCTCGGCGGCGAGGGCATTGATGGTTTGCCGGAGGGTGGACGGACTAATCCCAAGCTCACGGGCGAGCTCCGCTTCGGAGGGCAACCGCTCACCCACTCGGTAGACTCCCGCCCGGATGCGCTCCATGATCAACTCTTTGGCCTGCATGTACAAAGGTACTGGATTGCTCCACTGCCGCACGTGGGTCACCGCCCATTCCAGCCAGGCTCAAGGAACAAGTGCCTTGAAAGACTTGAGTGACTCAAGTCACTTAAGTATACGCTGCCGGCAAGAAGAATCCTCCTGGCCGCGAAGGATTTGTTTCACAAATTGTTCACAGTTTGGTCGTTGGAGCGACACAGATGCCCGCTATCTTGATAAGCAGGGGGAAAGGAATCATCTCCCAGGATCTGGTCGCCCAGAATCTCTTTAGGAGGGATGCCGATGCTAGTCCGTAATCTCCATCTTTTCGACAGCCGCCTCCGCCAGCGCGCAGGCCGGCTGGCCGCCCTCTCCTGTGCCGCCCTGCTAGTGGTGGGGCTTGCCGCCGGGAACGTGTTTGCGGCGGCAGATCCACCGGGGTCCGAGCAGATGATGAAGGGCAGGTTGGGTTCGGGAGCTGGCTTGGGATGGGATCGGGCCGGGCTTGTGCAATCACCCACTCTCCCGCTGCTCCGGTATATGGCTTCGCAGGCAGCCAAGCTCAAGTTGACCGATGAGCAGTACAGCACCGTCCGTTCCACCTATGAGGAACTCCAGGAGCAGTTGAAGCCTCTCTTGACTCAACTCCAGCAGGAAAGGAAGGCCCTGGCCGAGCTGTGGCGTCAGCCGGAAGTCGACGAGCAGGCGGTCTTGGCGGCCACGGAGCGGGTAACCAAGCTGACCCTCGAGGTACGCAACAAAGTGACCGCAGCGCAGGAAAAGGTGGAGGCCGTGTTGACTCCCGAGCAGAAGAAGGAGCTGAACGCGCTGAAGCTCCAGCAACAGGAGAGGCAAGAAGCACAGAAGCAGACGGGGATCAGGGATAAGTTCCGGGATCGGAAGGCCTGGCGGGATTCGGAGCATGCCCGCAAGCTGATGGAGCTCAGGCAACAGATCAGCAACCAAAAGGGGGCTGCTCGCTTCCCCTACCTTAACCCCGGGATGGCGGGATTCATGCTCATGTTTGGGCCGTTTAACATGTTCTCCTTCGGCCGCTGAGCACTGAGGATCCGTCCGGATCAGACTCCGATATGATGCAGGATCTCGAAGGACTGACTGCCGGTTGTTCTTTAGGTGAGCAAGCCAGGCTATCGACCCAGCAGGAAAGATCAGCCGCGCGGTCATCTCGAGATCCTGCCTTTCTTGTTCGGCGGAAGGGCACGTTCCCGTCACGCCACCAGGAGCAAGGCTACTGGGCTGCTCCTGAGGCTCCGCCCATCCTGGTTGCAAAAACGCAACACATTGGCAATTCCGTATGTTGCGTTTTTGCAACCCCCACACTTGCTTTGTCTTGGATCTCCCTCGCCCAACTCTCGATTCACCGGGACTGACACCGCCCCACCACTCATAGCAGGTCCTTCGCTAATGAAACCCGCTCTCACTTCGCTTACCGATCCCCAATCCGGAGCCGCTACCCTCCTGAGGCGCCTGGACGTTGCGTTTTTGCAACCTCACGAGCCTGGCCCAAGTTGAAAAGATGCAACCACCTCACCCCGGGCCCGAGTTATGCGATTTACCCAATGCCTCTTTCTACACCGCTCTCACCAGCGAACGCCCAGTAGTCAACCGTTCACCATTGAAACAAAAGCACAGGTAAGTGAGTAACATCAAGCAATTTTGCGTCTCGCAAGCATACTGATAGCTACCCCCGTCCGATTGCCTTTCCTGAGGCTAAACCGCCTTTTATGGGCTCTCGCTGGCTTTGGCAACCGGTCGCCGAACCGGGTAGCCTGGGGATGCAGGATCCCGAGTGATCAAGGTTGAGCCCGAAGGTTGGGCTTCCTACCGCCAAGCGAAACCAAGCAAAGCGGAGAGACGCACCGCAGGCTCACTGCAGATGCGGTGGGCTACGACGGAAAGCGTTAGCAAGCAGGAAGACCAGGTGGGCCAGCGATAAAGGTCAGTCGGGGTCCTGTTTTCGTTGTAGCAGGAATGCGGCACGGCATATGGAAACGCAAGCATCAGCTGGTAATCGGGCAGGAGGCGGAGAGATGAGCCCTGTGCAGTCATCGTACAATCTAATCCTCACCACTGTCGGCTCAGACCTGCTCCTAAACGTCATCACGCCGGCCGAAGCCACCGAAGGAAAGCGCCAATGGGTGCTGGAATCGCTGTCTGAAAGGGAGAGTAACCTCTCGGTGCTGATGCGTGACTACATCCGATCACTGGGCGAGAGAGCCCTCGACAGCCTGCGCCGGAGTTCGGCCGTCGGGCAGGGGAAGCTCAGCCCCGAATTGGGTGGCATCCACACCTGGCTGGGGGAGGGCCGGCTGATCGCTTCACCGCAGGACAAGCACCTCCTCCTGGCGGCCGATACCCACGCAAGTCGGACCGCCGCCCAGGTCCTCCACCGCTTCCTGACGGAGAGAGCTGTTGCCGCTGAACTGGTCATTGTCCCGCAACCTGTTGCGGCGGGCGGGGATGACATGGCTCACCCGGGCCGGGCCCTCCCAGCCGATCTCGAGCGCTGGCGTGACGACAAATTGCCGGGCTTGGTTCAACAGGGTTATCGAATCATCCTCAACCTGGCGGGAGGACCAGAGTGGTTGCGGGAGTCGTGCAGTTCTGCAGTATCCTCAGGCGAGGTGGAACTGCTCCCCGTGAATCAGCAACGAGTGAGCGGTTGAGCAAGGGAGTGTCAAGGGGAGCGGCCGATCCGCTCCCCTTGCTGCTATAGCCCGCTGTGCGGGCAACCCGTCATGCGTCCAACCCGCTGTGCGGCCAGGTAACGATTACTTCAACGATACGCCTTGAGCACGTCGTTCCACTGCTCGGCAGCACTCGTCATGGCATTCTCCGGACTTTGCTCGCCCTTGAGGATCTTCTGGTAGGAAGCTGCCCAGACCCGCGTCAGCCGGTCGGCCTCCGGGAAGATCGGGTAGCGGCGGGCAAATTCGAGAGCCTGGTAGGAGAAGCGCATGGCCGGATTCTCTTTGACCATGGCCGCCACCGTCGAGTAGCGCGGCGACGGCAGCCCCATCTGCAGGTCAAACTTCATTAGCGCCTCCGGTGCGGTCAGGGTCTGGATGAACTTCCAGGCGAGCTCCTTCTGCTGGCTCTGCCGGTGGATAGCTATCCAGTCGGAGAAGACCGGCGTTACCCGTTCCTTGTTCTTGGGCACGAAGATACCGATCCGGTCGAGCTGCTTGGGATCTTTGCGGGCGATTTCCGACCCCACCAGGCCGCTAAAGAGAAAGATCGCCGCCTTCTTCTCGTAGAAGGCATAGTTGCCGGTCGGCCGCCAGGTGTACCCGGCCGGCAGCACGGTGTTGCGCAGATCGAGCATCAACCGCAACGCCTGCATGGCGGCGGACGAGGTGAACCCCAGCTGCAGCTCTTCGTTGATCAACTCCCCGCCCGCCTGCCACAGATAGGGAACGAACTCCTGTATGTTACCGAAGGGATCGTTGCGGGTGAGCCGCTCCACCGAGTATCCCTGCTGGATGACCTCCTTGCCCCGGGTACGGGTCAGCTTGCGCACCACATCGAGCAGGTCTTCCCAGTCCTCGGGCGGCCGCTTGGGGTCGAGGCCTGCTTCCTCGAAGAGGTCGTAGTTATACCACCACATGCGTGGGGCTGCGAGGAGCGGTACCCCGTAATTGCGCCCTCCCCAGGTCGAACTGCCGAATGCCCCCGGGATGAAGTCACGCCTGTCAGGCCAGTTCGCCAGCCGGTCGGTGATGTCGAGGACCAGCTCGGCTCGGATCAGTTCGTAGATGTGCTCCGCACCGTTCATGAAAACGTCGGGCGGAAGTCCGGCCGCTGTCTGGACCATGATCTTCTGCATCCGGTTGCTCCAGTCGACCGGTTCGAGCTCTACCTTCACCTTGTTTGCCTGCTCAAAGCGGGGGATGATCTCGTTCTGCACCCAGGTGATCTGGGTGGGGGAAAGCACCATCTGCACCCGCAGGACCGGTGTCGCCGCCCGGACGGGGGCCGGGGGCATTCCAGGCACTCCGGTCACACCGGTGGCGAGCACGGCGGAGGCAAGGGTGAACACCGATGCCACACAGATCCTGGCCAGCAACCGATAGCTCACTTTCATCCCTTCACTTCCTTCCTGCCTGTCTGTGACCATGATCAGGTGATCTTTCCGCCCGGTCCACGAGGCAAGGCGGTTGATGCACCAACTCAGCCATGTCTATTTCGCCCCAAAGACGGGCGTCTCCTGCCTCCGGCGGACTTGTCTGCCCAGGCCGATCTGCAGGATTCTGCCGGTCATGTAGCGACACACCCAGGAGGAAATCAGGTGTCGAAGTTGTATCATCACATCTAGCACTAACCATGGCGGTAACTGGCATCACCACCCTGCGGTTGCCGCGACGAACGAAAAGAACCAAGACGAACAAGACGAACGAGGCGGTGATTCCCCGTGCCGCAAGATGAAAAGCTCCGGCTTCCCCGCTACGAGCAGGTAAAAGCGGAGCTACACCGGCTGATCAGGGAAGGCCGGTTCAGTCCGGGAGACCGGATGTATTCCGAGAATGAACTTATCAAACTGTATGGGATCAGCAATACGACCGCCCGCCGGGTCTTGAACGACATGGTCCGCGAGGGACTTCTCATCCGCCAGCGCGGCAAGGGCAGCTTCGTGCGCCAGT
>JBLNBY010000278.1:0-2644 GCA_050260295.1 Bacteroidota bacterium | reverse complement strand
TCAGCAGCCACTATCTAAATGTTTCCCTGGTACTGCAGCTTTTGCTTCGGGTAGACGAGGCGCAAGCAATAACCACTCACAGGAAACAAACAGGAAACAAAGATGGCTGGGGAGGCAGGATTCGAACCTGCGAATGCCGGATCCAAAGTCCGGTGCCTTACCGCTTGGCGACTCCCCAACCGAAAAACACACCTTAGTATTGTACTGAATCTTACCTCGCTTCACAAGCGGCAACCTCAGCCAGTCGCCGCCGGCTGCTTGAGCCAGGGAGCAGGCTCGACCTCGAGGGTCCGGTCGACATCGTCCACCCGCAGTAGCCGGGCAATGCTCAGGTAATCCGAGACCGGCTTCTCCGCTGGCTCGGCAGTTTCGACGAGCACCGCCACCCCGAGCACGGTGGCGCCAAACTCCTCCATCAGCTCCAGCATCCCCCGGATCGTCCCGCCTGCCTTCATGAAGTCATCTACCAGCACTACCTTCGCCTCTTCGGCCAGCGCCCGGCGGGGCAGCGACATCGTCTCCACCCGGCGTGAACCGCTCAGGTAGTTGACGGTTACCACCGGCCCCTCCGTCAGGAGCGCCTGCCGCCGCACGATCACCAGCGGCACTCCCAACGCCCGTGCGGTCATCAAGGCAACCGGGATTCCCCGTGTCTCCACGGTGACCACGTAATCGGGAGCGAAACCGTTGGGGTTTAGCTGATACCAACGGCTGGCAAAAAGCTCTGCCACTTCCGCGAGAAGGAAGGGATCCGAGACCAGATCGGTCAAATAAAGGAAACCTCCCGCGAGGATGCGACGGGGATCGGCCAGCCGCTGGCAGAAACCCTGGGCCACCTCCTGCATCCGCACCGGAGTGAGCGCCGGACGGTACAACACCCCGCCGGCGGCACCCGGAATAGTCTCCACCTGCCCCAGGCCATTGCCGGCAAACGCCTCGCGCACCAGCGCCAGATCCTCACTCAGGCTGGACTTGGCTGCTTCTAGGCGTTCGGCGAAATAGCTGAGCGGAATCACCCTCCCTGGGCGCTCCACCAGCTCACGAATAATGACGGCCAGGCGCTGGCTGCGCCGCATCCTGCCACCCCCCAAGATGAATGACCCTGATACAGATCCCTCGGCTTGCTGCCTCAAGCATTTCCCGGGCCCGGCGCTGCTGCCGCTGGAAAGCCACCCCCGGCACTCCCCCTACCGAGCCGCTGGCGGGCCATATCCAGGTCGACCGGCTTGTCGACGTCAAAGCCTATCTCCGCCGCATCGGTCACGATGGCTTTGCCGGCAATACCCATACGCTCGGCTACCACCCGCTCCACGGTGGCTATCTTCAGCCGCTTGAGCACCAATGCCGCCAGGAAGCGCCAGCCAAACAGGCGGGCCAGCCTCCAGGGCTGTTTACGCCACGCAACCGCTTCTTCCAGGAGTCTGCCTGCCTTGTCCACCACGGACGGGCTCATCAGGAATATATTACCGCCGGTGAACTCCCCGTCAGCCAGGCGTACGTATGTACGACGGCTGCCCGGAAGCAGACGTTCCATCCCCTGGCGGGTGACGATCGGATAAAAGACCTCATGCCTGACATTGGCCCGGCGGTCGGCCTCCCGGCAGTCAGCGAGAAACCGCCGCAGCACCTCACCGTTGAGCAAGACAGCGTCCCCGGTCACCACCAGCGTGAACCCATCCTGCGGCAGCACCCGCAGTCCCCGCTTCAGATTCTCCATCAAGCTGGATCCCGAATCCACACGGGTCAACCATGGTGAAGTGCCTGCCGGTGCACTACCTGTCCCCCACGGATAGCCGGCCAGGAAAGGATCGAGCTCGGCCGGTCCGACCAGCACCGCGCTTTCCACGCTGCCCGCCGCCCGCAGGGCATCCAGGACATAGAGCACCATGGGCCGATCGCCAACGGGGATCAAGGCCTCCCATGGTTCAGGGGCAGCCTGGGCCAGTTTCCCCCGGTTGGGAGCACCCGCCAAGACCAGGGCGTGTAAAGTCTCCTCCCGCATCAGACATCAGCACCTTCGACGTCAGCACCTTCGTAAGAACGACTGTCCGACCGCTTAACTATAAAGCACAGGCCGACGGCGGTCAACGATGAAGCGGCAGGGTAGAACCGGCCAGGACATGCAGGCGCGAAATCGACTGCTGCGAAGGCGACTGCTCGGATGCGGACGACTCATAGGGGCCGGCCCGGCCACAGACGGGTGGCGATGAGTAGTGCGGGCGTCTGCGTCACTGCGGCATGGCGGCCTGCCTCTGGCGAAGAGAGCTCCGTCCAAAGTCTTTCCAGCTGCGCAGCATCTTCGGCCAGGGCAAAGAGGGCCGAGCCCGAACCAGTCAGGCCAAAGGCCAGAGCCGACGAAGCTACGAGCCTCTCCCGCCAGGCGCGCAGCTCCGGGCGACGCCGGTATACGGGCGGGGCCAGGTCGTTGGGCAGCTCCCGCCCCCAGGCTGCCACATACCGGCGAAACCTCTGCCGCCTCTTTTCGGCGTTACCAGCCGCCAGTACCTGCGCCAGAGCCAAGACCGCTTCCCGGGTCTTCGCCCCGAGCTTGGCATCCTCGCCGGCCGCCGCTGCCCAATTCCCCTGCTCCTGGCGCTCGGCCAGGTCCTCTTCGTACCAACCAAAGACCTCGGCCGTGGCCAGG
>JBLNBY010000277.1:0-6046 GCA_050260295.1 Bacteroidota bacterium | reverse complement strand
TCTGCCAGGGTGGACGTGAAATAGCTGCTCTCACCGATGTCAGCTTCCAGGTGTACCCGGGGGAGATCTTCGGGGTCATGGGCCTCAGCGGTGCTGGCAAGAGCACCCTGATACGGTGTATCAACCTCCTGGAAAAGCCGGATGAGGGGCGTGTGGTAGTCGCCGGCCGGGAGATGACCAGGCTCTCCGGCAAGGCTCTCATGCAGGCCCGTCGTCGGATCGGCATGATCTTCCAGCATTTTGCTCTTCTCTCGTCACGGACCGTGGCCGGCAACGTCGCCTTCCCGCTCGAGATCGCGGGCGTGCGCCGGCCGGTGATAGAGGCGCGGGTGGCAGAGTTGCTGGCACTCGTTGGTCTCAGCGATCGGGCCCGGGCCTATCCGAGCCAGCTCTCGGGGGGACAAAAGCAGCGGGTGGGCATCGCCCGGGCGCTCGCACCCGAGCCTGTCCTGCTCCTATCTGACGAGGCGACGTCCGCCCTCGACCCGGAGACAACGGTCTCGGTGCTCCAGCTGCTGCAGGAGATCAACCGGAAGATGGGGCTGACCATCCTGATGATCACCCATGAGATGCAGGTGATCCGGGAGATCTGCCATCGCGTGGCTGTCATCGACCATGGGCGGTTGGTTGAGGTTGGCCCGGTGGCGCAGGTCTTCTCCCGGCCGTCCAGTGAGGTAGCCCGGCGACTTCTGCGAGCCCAATTGCAGGAAGATGTGCCCGCCCACATCCTGGAGCGGGCCAGCCAGCCGGGACACCCGCTCTTCCGCCTCGGCTTCCTGGGCCAGGTTGCACAGGAGCCTGTCGTGGCCGAATTGCTGCGGGAGTACCCGGTGATGGTCAACGTCCTCTTCGGTCGCATAGAGCAGCTCGGCGGCGTACCCTGGGGGCGGCTGGTCGTGGAGATCAGCGGCAGCCCCGCCCATGTAGCAGCAGCCTGCGAATACCTGCGCCGCCGTGGGGTTGAGGTGGATGAGGTCGAGGGCGGTTCATCGCGAGTCTCTCCAGCCGCTCAAGACAGTGAAGAGCGCCTGAACGCCCAAGGTGCTCCCCTGGTACAGCAGGTGCAGGAGGAAGGAGGCGCAACTCGAGCGTGGATCTGAGCTCATTGCTTGGACCGCTGGCCAACCCGTATCTGTGGCAGCAGATGATCCAGGCGCTAAAAGAGACCGTTCTCATGGTATCGGTCAGCCTGGTGCTTGCCGAGTTGGGAGGGCTTCCCCTGGGAATTCTGCTGGTAGTGACTGCGCCTGGCCATTTGCGACCTCAACCGGTGCTCTACCACCTCCTGGGCACCGTGGTCAACATCGGCCGCTCGCTGCCTTTCATCATCCTGATGGTGGCCATAATACCTTTCACCCGTCTGGTGGTGGGGACCTCCATAGGAACGTGGGCGGCCGTAGTGCCGCTGACGGTGGCTGCCATCCCGTTCGTTGCCCGTCTCGTGGAGACCTCGCTGCTCGAGGTCGACCGGGGTGTCGTGGAGGCAGCTTGTGCCATGGGAGCGTCGCTCTTTCAGGTCGTCACCCGGGTCCTGCTGCCCGAGGCTCTGCCGTCTCTCATCGCCGGGGCGACCATTACCACCATCAGCCTGGTTGGTTACTCGGCCATGGCCGGTGCGATTGGCGGCGGCGGGTTGGGTGATCTGGCCATCCGCTATGGATATCAGCGCTTCCAGGTGGAGGTGATGATCGCCACCGTTGTCATCCTGGTTGTCTTAGTGCAACTGGTACAGGTGGTTGGGGACCTCGTCGCCCGCCGGGTCGACCACCGCTGAGAGTCGCCAAGTGAACTGCTTGCTCATCGGACTGCTTACGCATGACTGTTCACCCATGACTGCTTACTTACGTAGGAAAGGATGACTTGGAAGATGCAGATTGTCAGGCAGCGAAAGGCAATTTCCGGTCTCATCGCCGTTCTTGCGGTAGTATTGGTTGCAGTTGCGGCCGGGTTGGTCGCCAACATCCCCGCAGGGGCCGCGCAGCCCGTGATGCTGACGGTGGGGGCATCGCCCGTCCCGCACGCGGAAATCCTCAATTTCGTCGCCCCGATCCTGGCCAAGCAGGGAATCCAGTTGAAGGTCATCGAGTTTACCGATTACGTCCGGCCCAACCTGGCCCTGGCGGATGGCGAGCTTGACGCCAACTATTTTCAGCACATTCCGTATCTGGAGAACTTCGCTGCCGAGCGGCGGCTCGACATCACCTGGGTGGCCAAGATCCATATCGAACCGATGGGCGTCTACTCCCGGAAGGTGAAGTCCCTCAAGGATCTGCCGAGCGGTGCGCAGATCGGTATACCCAACGATCCGACCAACGGCGGGCGTGCACTCCTGCTGCTGCAGCAAGCCGGCCTGATCAAACTGCGTAAGGATGCTGGCATCAAGGCGACGGTCTTCGACATCGTGGAGAACCCGAAGAAGCTGCGCATCGTCGAGCTGGAAGCCCCGCAGTTGCCCCGGGCCCTGGATGACCTGCATGCTGCGGTGATCAACACCAACTTCGCCCTGGAAGCCGGGCTTGTGCCGGCGAAGGATGCGCTCGTCATCGAGGATGCCAACTCGCCCTACAGCAACGTCATCGCGATCCGTACGAAAGACAAGAACGACCCGGCCATTCAAAAACTGGTACAGGCACTGCAGACTCCGGAAGTGCGCCAGTTCATCCTGGAGAAGTACAAGGGTGCGGTCGTCCCGGTCTTTTGAGTGATGCTCCGGGAGAGGTAACCCAAGCCAGGTCCGCGACAGCCTGGCCCGCATAATCCAGGTCTGCAACGAGATGACAGTACGCCTCCGCCTCACTCGGCCCGGGCCGAGCCGGACGGGGGCTTTGCTTTTCTGGCAGCGTTGCGCTTGGCGATGGCTCACAGGTGCTCCACCTAACGCGTAAGAGATGGTCTTTGCACGTCCACCACGTCCGGTAGTACCCTTCAACTCTGAAAACATGGGCCGGACGGGGTAAGGTCAGGGAGGAATTTGCCCTAGTATACCTAAGTTCTCTGCACTAAGTCTGATGCTAAAATCGGACTAGGGCGAAAGGAGGGCGTCCCATGCGTTGGTTTGCCCCAGAGATACCAAAGACGTCCAAGTCGTCCCTTCGGTTGTCGTCCGTAGTCGTGGGTGGCATTGTGACGACTTCCATAGTCACCGCAGTCATGATTGCGGCCGCCCTGACCCTGCCGTTGCCATCGGCGGTTGCCAAGACCACCATCACCGTCTACCTGCGTGAATCGATCCCGGTCGAGTATGAGTGGGAAAAGCGTGTGATCGCAGACTTCGAAAAGAAGAACCCCGATATCGACGTGCAAATAGTGACCGAGACCGGTTCGACCTATGACGCGAAACTCCTGACCCTGTGGGCGACGGGCAATCCGCCGGATGTCTGGGACCACGGCGGCACGGTCAACACCTACTTCTACAATGACTGGCTGCTCGATCTCGGACCGTATGTCCGTCGTGACGCCGCGGAGATCAACGCCGCCGACTTCTTCCCGGCGGCCTGGCGGGCGTATCGGGACGGCGACAAGCAGTGGGGCATGCCCTTCGTCTCGGTTGGCAGCTTTACGTGGTACAACACCGACCTGCTGGATGCCGCCGGCTTGCAGAGCCCCGCAGCCGACTGGAACGATACGGGTTGGACCTGGCAGCGGGTGCAGGATTATGCCCGCAAGCTGACCACTTATAAACCGAACGGTCCCATCGAGCGAGCCGGTCTAGTCATCATTCACTGGTCCTACCTTGACATACAGTACTCATGGTCCTTCGGCGGTGACTGGTTCGACGAGACGGCCTGGCGTCAAGGCGTTCCCAGCCGTCCTACCTTCGATACCCCGGCCAACCGCGAAGCTTACCAAACTATGGTTGACATGCTCTACCGGCAGCGGGTAGCAATAACCTTCGAGAATACCACCACCGACTATGCGTCCAATCTCTATCCCACCAAACAGTTTACCGGCGGCAACGCGGCGATGGCGGTGGGGGAGGGGCCGTGGCTTGTCATGGGCCAGCTGGATGGTATCAAATTCCGTTGGGGTATGGCGCCCTTCCCCCGGGGCGGGCAGACCAAGAATTACACCAGCATGGTGTATACCGATCCCTGGATGATCAGCAGTAAGGCCAAGAATCCGGAGGCAGCCTGGAAGTTCGTCAAGTATATCACCAGCGCCGAGGTCATGAAGGATTACGTCAAGATCGGTAACTTTGCCCCGGCCCGCAAGTCAGCTGTACTGGACTATGTGAACCGTCTGAGCCAGGCTTCCCGTCATCATTCGGCGGCCGAGGTGCTGCTAGCGCTGGCTGGCAGCCAGGAGTACGGGCGGGAAGCCCTCGACCACGTGATAGTGGGTTGGTCGGATTTCTTCCAGGAGATTCAGGGTAGGATGCCGGCGATCTGGGGTAATACCCGCGCCGTTCCGGTGGTGCTCAAAGAGATCGATGAAGCGGTCACGAGGTTGATCCAACGTAAGTTCCCGACCGGCAGCCGGTAGAATGCTGCCATGCGGTCAAATGGCATTTTCCCGGTGACGCCCAAGCGACCCGGCAGAAATCTGGAGGGATGGGCTGCTGCATGCCGAAGTAACCTCTTCAGTCCATCGGAGGAGGAAGACATTCGGTATGCAGCAGCCAGGGACAACTGAAACCCGGCCGGTCGTCGTACTCTTGATCCCGCACCGTCAATTCCGAGAGATCCTGGATGAGGAGGCTGAGAACGCCCTACGGGCAGTGGCAACCGTAAAGGACCTGGGCGGCAACGGCGAGGTGACAGCCGACGCGTTGGCCGGAGCACTGGCCGATGCCGATGCGGTCATCACCAGCTGGGGGTCGCCCTTCCTTTCCCGTGAGCTGATAGAGCGAGCGCCCCGGCTGCGGTTCATCGGCCATGCGGCCGGTACCATCAAACCGTATGTGGATGTCTATGCGTTGGAGAAGGGGCTGACGGTGGTCAACGCCGCCCGGGTGATGGGCAGAGGTGTGGCCGAGATGACGCTCCTGTTTGCGCTCGCTTCCCTGCGCAGCCTTGTACCCTTCCAGTGTACGAACAAGCCAGCCCATCGTTGGGACAGGAATCTGCCCATCAGAGGCCTCTTCTTCCAGCGTGTGGGGCTGGTAGGCCTGGGGCAGGTGGGCCGCTACGTGCTGCAGCTCTTTGCGCCCTTCCAGTGCCGTTTTCAGGTTTATGACCCATACCTGCCCGAGGGTGAGGCAGCCCGCCTGGGGGTTGAGAAATGCAACGACCTGGGTGAACTGTTCGCCACCTCCCGCATAGTATCGTTGCATGCCGCCGTAACCGATGAGACCGTCGGGATGATTCGCCGCGAGCATTTTGAGCGGATGCAGCCGGGGGCGATCTTCATCAATACGGCCCGGGGCAAGCTGGTGGATTATGCGGCGCTGGTGGAAGCGGCGGTGAACGGCCGCATCCAGATCTGTCTGGACGTTACCGACCCGCATGAACCGCTCCCGTCCGACAGCCCCCTCTGGGATCTGCCCAACGTGATGATCACACCCCATATCGCTGGCCCGACTCCCGACCGCCGGGTCGACATGGGGCAGGATGTGGTCGCCCGTCTTTTGCGCTTTTGGCGCAGCGAGCCGATCGAAGGAGTGATCACGCTGGAGCAGTACCACCGGATGGCCTGACGAAGCGGCTGGAAGCGTGAGGGGAAGGGTGACGGGAGCATGGAGGCGTGGGCGCTGCAGCGGGTGGACAAGATCTTCAAGGACCCCGTTCACGACTCGATCCCCATCTACTGGCGGCTGGTACAGGAGCTGATCGATACCCCCGAATTCCAGCGTCTGCGGCGGATCCGCCAGCTGGGTACGGCGGCCGGGGTTTACCACGGAGCGGAGCAGAGCCGCTTCGGTCACTCCCTGGGTGCATTCCATATCATGAACCGCCTCCTCGCCCACCTGCGGGAGATGGGCGTCTCCCTGCCCGATGAGGTAATCTGCGTGGCGGCGGTGGCGGCTCTGCTGCATGATGTGGGGCACGGTCCCCTCTCTCATGCCCTCGAAGGACAGCTGACTCCCGGTATCGGACACGAGGAGTGG
>JBLNBY010000276.1:0-8512 GCA_050260295.1 Bacteroidota bacterium | reverse complement strand
TTTCATGAGTGGCAAGGAAGTCGTGCTCTTCGAAAACATCAGCATGATGAACCTCTTCATCGATGAGATGAAGAAGGGGAATATGTTTGACTGGGGAGTCGGGTTGATCCCGTACAACGACAAGAACCCGAAGGCCAAGTCGACCGGCGTAGCTGCCCGGAGCTTTGGCTGGGGTTACGTGATGCCCAAGGGCCTTCCAAAGGAGAAGGAAGAGGCGGCCTGGCTGTGGATCAAGTTCCTGACTACGGAAGGCACGGGCGTCTTCTCCTTCCTGCAGGGCCGGCCGTCTCCGGTGCGGAAGTTCAACGAGAACCCCGAGTACCGCAAGCTGAACCCCAACTGGGACAAGATCCTGCGGGCGATGGAGACGAGCAAGCCGCTGCCACCGCTTCCCATCATCCGGCCGGTTGTCGACGCCATCATCAATGGGCTCTATGGTGTGATGACCGCCAGTACCAGCCCAAGCGACGCTATCAACAGTGTTGCCACCAACGTCCAGAACCAGCTGGACAAGTACTGGGCCGACCGGGCCAAGAAGCGTTGACACCGCTGCTGGCTCAATTCGCAGTCGGTTGTTGACTTCGCTGGTCCTGGAGTCATTGGCCTTGGCGACGGCTCCGGCATGACGAGGCATTGAATCAGGGAGCGGGCGGGCGCTACTGCGGGGTCCGCCCGCTCCCGTGACTTTGCGGTATGCTTGATCCATAGGCCAAGATACAGTGCGCAGACCGACCCGGGCGTGGTTGTGCAGGCGGCGCGGGGATAAGAGAGGAGAACGGGTTTGGCAGAGAGTTTGCGGCGGCGCAGCGTGGTTGTGGACGTGGGCGGCGTCCGTATGGGCGGCGACTACCCCATCCGCGTGCAGTCGATGACCAATACCCCCACAGCGGACGTCGAGGCGACGGCAGCCCAGATCCGGGCGCTGGCCGAGGCGGGCAGCGAGCTGGTGCGTATCACGGTGAATACGGAAGAGGCCGCAGAGGCCGTTCCCCGGATCGTGGAACGGCTGCGGGAGCTGGGGCTCTCCACTCCCATCATCGGCGACTTCCACTATAACGGTCACCTGTTGCTGACCAGGTATCCGGAGTGTGCCCGGGCGCTGGACAAGTACCGGATCAATCCGGGCAACGTGGGCAGCACCCACCACGACGACAACTTTGCCGCCTTCATCCGGGCGGCGGTAACCCACGGTAAACCGATCCGCATAGGGGTCAACTGGGGATCTCTCGATCAGCAGGTGCTGGCGGAGCTGATGGACAGAAACGCCCGCCGTGCCCAGCCCCGCGATTCCCAGGCCGTATTGCGCGAGGCGATGGTGGAGAGTGCACTCCGTTCAGCCGAGTTGGCAGAGAAACTTGGGCAGCCGCACGATCGGATCGTGCTGAGCGTAAAGATGTCGCGGGTAGCCGACATGGTGGCTGTTTACCGCGACCTGGCCGCCCGTTGCGACTATCCGCTGCACCTGGGGTTGACCGAGGCGGGGATGGGCGTGCCGGCCATCGTAGCCAGCGCCGCCGCTCTCTCGCTTTTGCTGGAAGAGGGGATCGGCGACACGATCCGGGTCTCCATCACGCCTGAGCCCGGTGGCGACCGCACCCTTGAGGTTCAGGTGGCCCAGGCGGTGCTGCAGGCGCTCGAGCTTCGCCAGTTCATGCCCCGGGTATTCTCCTGCCCCGGGTGCGGGCGGACGACCAACACCTTCTTTCAGGAGCTGGCCCGGGAAGTGCAAGCGTTTCTCGCCCAGAAGATGCCCAAGT
Organism: Bacteroidota bacterium; assembly: GCA_050260295.1. Classification (GTDB taxonomy): domain Bacteria; phylum Bacillota; class Limnochordia; order Limnochordales; family DUMU01; genus DUMU01. Next base: position 6,755 of record JBLNBY010000276.1, on the reverse strand, counting down.
GGCGGGAGCTTTACCCGGGCGTTGAGGAGATGCAGGTGGCGGTGATGGGGTGCGTCGTCAACGGACCCGGCGAAAGCAAACATGCAGACATCGGCATTTCGCTGCCGGGAACCTTCGAGGAACCGAAAGCGCCCGTGTATATCGAAGGCAAACTCGCCACCACGCTGAAGGGCGAAGGTATCGCCGGCGAATTCAAGCAGATCATCGAGGAGTATGTGACGGCCCGCTTTGGAAACGGGCCGCATGGGCAGGCTCACTAATCCTCGTTCATCCAACCATCGAGTGAGCCCCCATATTGGTGAACTGGCTGTTGTACAGGTCGGCGTAGAAACCTCCCTTCGCCAGCAGTTGCTGATGCGTACCGGTCTCGATGATCCGGCCGTGGTTCATTACCAGGATCATCTCGGCGTCGCGAATGGTCGAGAGCCGGTGGGCGATTACAAAGCACGTCCGGCCTTTCATCAGCTGGGCCATGGCCTTTTGGATATAGATCTCGGTTCTGGTGTCCACACTGCTGGTCGCCTCGTCCAGGATAAGGATGGGTGGATCGGCCAGAAAGGCACGAGCAATGGTCAACAACTGCTTCTCGCCCTGGGAGATGTTGGAGGCGTCTTCGTTTAGTATGGTGTCGTACCCATTTGGAAGAGCCCGAATGAAATGGTCGGCTTGCGCTGCTTTTGCCGCCCTTATGATCTCTTCGTCGGTGGCTCCCTCTTTGCTATACGCGATGTTGTCCCGGATGGTACCGTTAAAAAGCCATGTATCCTGCAACACCATGCCAAAGAGGCGGCGCAGGGTTGCGCGCTTGAGATCCCTGATATCAACTCTATCGACCAAGATGCGGCCCCCGTCGATCTCGTAAAACCGCATGAGCAGATTGACAAGGGTCGTCTTTCCCGCCCCCGTAGGCCCGACGATGGCAATGGTCTGACCAGGCTTCACCTGATCATAGCCAATGTTGTTAATGAAATTCATCAGCGGGAAGATGATACCTGAAATGAACTGGGCTCGCCACCCTGCTTGGTACAACCGCTCGTTGACCTCGTTGAACTGTGCAATGGCCTTCTCTTCATGGCCAAAGGCCTTCACAATCTTATGACCAGTATACATTTCCTCTATGTGACCGTTGAGAATGCCCAGTTCTCGCTGCTGATCGGCAAAATTCTTCTGTGATAACCTGGCAATGGTGGCTGTAACAAAGAATAAAATCGGCAATGTTGCCAGGCAGATCAATGTCAATAGCCAACTAATAGTAAACATCATGATGATGGCACCCACGATACCAACCGCTGAAGTGATCAGCTGTCCCAGACTTTGCTGCAGGGTCATGCTGATGTTATCGATATCGTTGGTCATCCGGCTCATGATCTCACCATGCATGCGCCCATCAAAGTACTTGAGCCGTCCCGAAATTCCACATGCCCTTTCTCGCCATTGTCGCGACGGGGTACGGCCGGGTCACGGACCTCCGGCTCGATGGCCAGTACCTCGTTGATGCGGTCCGCCGAAGCCTGGGCCCGCGGGATCATAATGAATAGCATGGAAGCCATAAGGAGGGAGATCACGATCTGCATGGCATATTGGAAAAAGGCCATCATGTTGCCGATCTCCAAGGTTCCGCGGTCGACGTTGATGCTGCCGAACCAGATAATGGCCACAGTGACCAGGTTCATGATCAGCATCATGGTTGGCATCATGAGAGCCATCAGCCTATTGACACGGATGGAGGTGTCAGTCAGGTCACGATTTGCTGCTTGGAAACGCTCCCGCTCGTAGTTGGTACGGTTGAACGCCCGGATGACCCGAATTCCCTCCAGGTTTTCCCGCACGATCAAATTGATGCGGTCGATCTTGGCCTGAATGGCGCGGAAAATGGGAAGTCCTTTCGTTCCGATGAATAGGATCAACGCCGCCAGCAATGGCAATGCCATGGCCAAGATCCAGGCCAGGTGCCTGTCCTTGAGCAAGGCCATGATGATACCACCGACCAACATGATCGGGGCACTGATCATTATCCGCATGATCACCATGGTGACCATCTGAATCTGGGTGACATCGTTGGTGTTTCTGGTGATCAGGGAAGGAGTACCAATCTTATCGAATTCATGCAAGGAGAACTTTTCTACGTGCTCAAAGATCCTGGCACGCAGAATCTGGCGATACCGGCACTACAGTTCACCTCGTTCGCCACTCGTTCGCCAGAGAACGTTCGGCGCGCAACTAGTATGATCCGTCGAACTCCGGGCTGCAAGAAAACCCTCGCCCAACAGACGCCTGCCGTCCATCCGGCAGCCGGGGTAATAACAGCGGAGGTCTAGAGGTGATGGCATTCAAGACGATCGTTCAAGGCGATTCAGTAATCCGCACCTCCATCACCCACTCGGCCGTTTCGCCGGCCCCGAGGATTACGACGCCCTCGCGGGTGTTGAGCGAGTTGGGCAGGCCGTACCAGGGTTCGGGGCAGAAAAACTGCAGCTCACGATTGCCCCAGAGGACGAAATGGAAGTGCTGGGCGTTGAGGGGCAGTTTGACCGGCTCATCGCCAGGGTTTGCCGGCGGCAGGACCAGGTGGCTGCCCCACTGCGAGACCACCAGCGGCGGCAGGAGCGGGTGGCGGAGTTCCAACCGGGCTGGAGCAGCAGTAAAACCGGCCGTTACCGCATCCAGCAAGGCACTGTCGCCGAGTTGGGCAGTGCCGTCAGCCAGGTCGGACCGCATCGCCGCGACCCTACCCGTGGTCAGCCCCGGTGGGACGAGCTCGAGCAGGCACGGGTCACCCGCTGAGAGGCGCACGCGGGTGGCGTCGAAGGCATCAGGGCCGCCCGGCAGCGCCAGGGTTATGTGGTTGCCAAAGGAGGCGAAGAGCCCGTCGGTCAGCGCGGTCAGCCGGTATGTGGAGAGGAGCGTTTCAGCCGTTAGGCGGTGTTCGGCCTCGAGGTGGAAATCAAAGGGGTACATCTCCCGGGTCTTGGCATCGGAGTCGAGCCTTAGCCGTACGTAAGCGAAATCGCTGGCGTCCGCGGCGACCCCGGCGTCCACCAACTGCCAGGCTTGCCGGGAAGCAAAACCGTGGATGCGGATGGGCCACTCCTTCCCCTTGTAAAGGAAAGAACCTTCCGACGGATCAGCACCTCCCGCCACTACCTCCTGATGCCGCCGCGGCCCGAAGTTGCGGCCTACCGCCGGCCAAAGCAGGGGCGCGCGGCCACGCCAGCCGCCGGCCGGGGGAGCGTCAAACTGGTTGGCCCGGTACAGTAGTTCCTGGCCTTTCCATTTGAGGCTGCTCACCTCACCGCCGGAAGCCGGAGCGACCGTTGCTTCCAGCCGACCCCCGTCATCCCGCAACAGGATCAGTTGATTGCTGGTATGGAAATCTTCTCCCCGTTGAACTGTGAAGCTCATGGCGTTTGCCTCCCGGTCTGCTGCAGGCTATCCTTGCGTACCATTCCGTACCCCCGGGCTATAACCAAGACCTGACCAGCATTCGCCGTTGGCAGCCACGTTCCTTGCAGTTCAGCAGGGAATTGGCGAAGGTGGTAGTAAAATGGAGGGCAGGAGGTGCGGATGTGTCCCATCAACAACTCGAGGGTGTATTTCCTGCCGTGCCGGTTCCAATGACAGCTGAACGACGTATTCACGAGGAGGCGCATGCCAGCTACACGCGTTACATGCGGGAGCAGGATGTGGCTGGGGTCGCCATCTGGGTTCATACGGGCCGCGGTCTCTACCTCACCCGGGAAGAGAGGGAGTATGTCTGCCGGGCCTGGAGGGAGGCGCTGCGACCGGAGCAGAAGGTGATCGCCGGGGTCGGGGTGCGCCTGCCTCAGGATGATTCCCCTACTGAGTCCGACTTCCACAAGTACCTGGATGTGGCCCTGCAAATGGCCGCCGAGGCCAAAGAATGGGGGGCCGATTACCTGCTGGTGCATCCGCCGACCTTCCTGCGCCAGCTGGCGGCTGAGAAAGCTTTCCATCCAATTATCGAATACCATCGTCAACTGGGCAGCATAGGCTTACCGCTGATCCTCTTCTACCTGTACGAGGCGGCGGGGGGGGTAACGTACCAGACGGAGCTCCTGCGGGAGTTGCTGCGCCTGCCGGTTGTGGCCGGGATCAAAATGGCCACGCTCAACTCCGTGATGACCTATCAGGATGTCGCCCGCATGATCGAAGAAGAGTTTGCTGACGAGAAGAAAGCGCTGATCACCGGTGAGGACCGCTTCGTCGGCTACTCCTTCCTGCGGGGAGCGAAAGGTTCACTATTGGGGCTCGCCGCTGGCGCGACCCATCTGCAGACCGAGCTCTGGAAGGCGGCCCGGGAAGCGCTGGCACGAGGCGGGAGTGGTGAGGCGGCGCTGCGTTTCCTCGATCTCACCCGCCGGGTGGACATTCTGGCGGAGGCCACCTTCCGGGCGCCGATGGAAGCGTACATTACGCGCATGTTGTGGGTGCTGTACTACCAGGGTGTGATTCCGGCGGAAGCAGTTCACGAGGTGTTTACTTATTCGCAGAGCGAGGAAGACCTGCGGTGGCTGCGGCGGGCCATGAAGCGGGCGGGAGTAGAACTGGCGAGGGGTTATGGTAATGAGTGAACTGAAGACTCGCGGGCTGCGGCCGGATGTGAGGCCGGGCCGGATGGATTTGGTCGAAGGGGAGTTGCTGCCGGAAGTTCCCCGGCTGAGCAACGAGGAACTCGACCGTCTGGAGGAAGATTACCACCTGCTGGCGGGCGGGGAGTGGCCCCCGGTGCGGACGGGGGAGGCGACAGGGGTGAAGGCGTCATATGCGGCGGATACCCCGGCACCGGCGCAGATCCGTACCTACGTGTTGGAGCGGTATGGCGTAGATCTGGGCAGTGAGTTCATGGGCCAGCCGGTGGCCCATCCGTTTGGCAAGGCCTCCGGCCAGTTGTCACTCGCCACGCACCAGGTGGAGGAAGATGGCGCGGCAGGACTCGCCTTCGTGGTGCTCAAGACCGTGATTGCACAAGATGAAGCGGGCAGCCAGGGCATGCAGGAGTGGGCGATTCCGGAAGCGCGGATGCTGCTCGAGCCGATTGCGAGCCGTGTTCCCCAGGGCGCTCCGGGAACCGGTCGGTTAGGATGGACGATCACCTGGAAAGGCCGGGGCTGGTCTGGGAGTCTCGATAGTTACCTTACTTTTGTAAAAGAAAGCCTCGCTATCGGCCGCCAGCACGGCATGGCCGTCGTCCCGTCCTGTCTTTTCTATCTGCCCGGCCCGGGGGAGAGTGACTGGCACGAGTCCGAGTACCGGTACACGGTGCGCCGCCTGTGGGAAGTGTGGAAGGAATCGTTGCCATCCGCACCACCGCTGCGGCCGCTGCTCCTGGAGAAGGACTTCAGCCCCACGCTGGCTGGTTCGGATCGGGCGTCGGCGCAGGAAAAGATAGTGGAGTGGGTGGCGACGGTGCCCAGGCTCGTGAACGAGGCTGCCCGGGCAGCCGGTGGTGCTGTCCGGCTGGGCATCAAGTTGATGAACTCCCGCTTCGATGACGACTTTCAGGTGGAATTGGTGCGGGCACTGGTGGAGAGTCCCAACGCGCATCTCGTCGCGTCCCTCACCTATGCCAACCGCCTCTTCGACCCGAACAAGGTGGCGTTCGGTAAACAGGGGGCTGCCTTCGGAGGGCCGGAATTGAGCGCCCGTAATCTCCGCATCCTCACCCGGCTGCGCCGGATGGAACTCGCAGGTGAACTTCCGCCGCTTCCGCCGGTGTCCGCCACGGGTGACGTCAGCAGCGGCAAACTGGCGATGGAGTACGCACTCCGAGGAGCATCCACTTTCCAGGCGCACACCGTCTTCCAATGGCCCAACCCCTTCTATCGCCTGGAGAGCGGCAGCAAGACGGCCCGGGCCCTCCACCGCCTGCTCTTCCACCCCGCCGAGGGGCTGGTTGCCTGGCTGCTTCACGGTGGGCGGACGTTCGGCTGGCGTTCAGACGATGGTGTGATCCGGTGGCAGACGGTCACCTCCTGGTGGAATCAGGAGGGGGCCCGCTACTTTCGGGGGTAGTCTCTCTCATGGTGAGTAGTCAGGTGCGAGTCAACCAGATCTACCTGCGTCATCTGTCGCTGCAGGAAGCCAAACAAAAGCTGACGCAGGCTCTTACTCGAGCCTATCAAAACGGTGAGCTGATCAACGTCATCATCCACGGGCAAGGCCACGAGAGTGAAGGGACCCCCGTGATCAAGCAGTTTGTTCGCGGCTTCCTCGAGTCGTCTGACTTTGCCCGCCGCTATGTGTACGCGGTCTATCCTGGCGAGACCGGAAGCCCCTATACCAGCGTCAACCCGGGAGAGACGGTGGTGGTCGTCAAGGCAGTACGTGGTGACACGGGCGCCCGTCTCGCGGGACTGCAGCATGACCTGCGCCGGCTCTCCCGGCAGCAGGGACATCCGCACCGCCAAAGCCGGCCTGGCAGTGGGGACTTAGGGGAGTATGGGGATCATGACGAGGAATCACCCGAGGAATGGGATGATCCTCTTCTCTGGAAGAGCAAGTATGACGACTACGAGGAAGCATTAGAAGAGCGCGAGAGCCGGCGTGAGAAGAGGTCTCTCAAAGCTGGCCGCTCGCGCCCGAAGAACCATCGTGATTGGTGAGTTTGGGCCAATCAGTGAGTAGCCGACCAGTAGGCCGATCGAGCGGCCGATCAATAAGCCCGGGCGAACCAGACCAGGTATTTGGCCGGTTCACCGCAAACCAGGCACTGCCGTGAGGTCGAAAGGTGCAGG
>JBLNBY010000275.1:0-3732 GCA_050260295.1 Bacteroidota bacterium | reverse complement strand
TCGGTGACGGGGATCGTCGTAGGTGAAGTTTACCCCGACAGCCCGGCGGCCAAGGCAGGGCTCAAGAGCGGCGACGTCATCACCGAAGTCAATCGCAAGAAGGTTGCCGATATGGACGCTTTCGGGAAAGCGATCGCCGACATGAAAGTCGGTGACCGGCTGAGCTTCCTCGTCTGGAGGGATGGCAAGACCCAGGTAATGACGGTGACCGTGGGCGAGCGGCCAGCGGATCTGTGACGCGGGTTACGCCCGGTTGATGGCAGCCCCCAACAGGCGGGAGTGGGGAACTAGCCGGTAAAAAAACGCGATCCAAATGCGGCAGGCAGCCGGAGTGGTTGAACACTCTCCGGCTGCCTGCGTCTTTAGCTGCCGGATGGGTAAGTTGGCGGACGGTGGGGCCGCGGCCACCCGGCTGGGTGACCAGGACCTGCCTGGGGCGGCAAGAGTTACAACGCTTCTAGCAGCAGGAATACTGAGGACCAGCTAGAAATCTTGAAACCGTCAAACGGGACAGGCGAACCCGAGTCCCGGGGATCCGAGGAGATGACATAAGGATGGGCGGCGGCAGCCCGGCACAGGGACGGGGTGAAGGATGATCCCGCTCGACCCCGGGCAGGTGGCGAGCCAAACCGTGGCAATGTTTTGAGAGTTTGGAAGTTTACCCCGGTAGCGTGAGCCCTCTCGGGGAAGGAGGTGAACCCTGGTGTGCGGGGGGCAGGCGCGAAAGGGTAAAGGGACGCAGGGCCAGGCATCGTAGCCGCCGGGAGTATGGAGTGAGAGAGGAAACAAGGCAACTCTCTGGCGATATCCTCCCGCAACGTGGCAACATTCGTGGCTGAAATCTGCAGTAGTGGGGCTTGGATCGAACCTTTCAACGTAGCAACGAACGAAGCCGTATCCAAAGCACAAACGCTGCGTCCCTGTTGTATATCGCTCATACACACCACTTCTATGCAGCACACATCAAGGGGGATATCCATGAAGAAGCTAGCAGCAGTCGTATCCACAGCTCTCGTCGTGGCCATGGCCGCACCCATGGTTGCAGCCGGCCCGTCGCTGAGCGGCTCTCTCGAGAGCAAGATCACCTGGGCTCAGGGTGATGATCCTAAGTCCGAGGCCAACCTCGATCTCACTCTCGGCTTCCAGGCCGGTGACAGGACCAAGGCAGTTCTCGGACTCGCCCCGTCCTTCGATGACGCGGATGCCTGGACAGCAGGGATCGAGCGCATCGACGTGACCAAGGCGTACGTCGAGACCCAGGGCCCCTGGTTCACCGGTGCGCCTGAGGTGACCACCCGCTTGGGTGACCTCGACATCGACTACTCGAAGTACGTCGGCACCATTCACTCCACCGAGGGCCAGACCCGTGGTATCAGTGTGAATGGACTCCGCATCGGTGGGCTCGACATCGCCGGATTCCATGCCTGGGACAGCAATGCTGGTGCGTCCGAGTACCGCCTGTTGAACAGACAGGCCAGTGGTGCTCGCATCGCCACGCAGGTCGCGGGCATCAACCTGGCGGCCACTGGGGTGGTCGAGGGCCAGGACGCGGCCGTAGCCGTCGAGGGTTCTACCCGGGTACTGCCCAACGTCACGGTGGGCGGTGCGGTAGCCCGTGATATGGCCAACAAGGCCAACCTCTACCGGGTGAATGCCACGGTCCAGCCGGTCAGCAACCTGACCGTGAATGCCGAGTATGGCCGGGTTCCCTCGAACTTCGCGCCGCTGTATGCTTACGAGAATGCTGATGACAGCTTCGTCACGCAGACCCGGGGCAAGGCCGTCATCGGGATGAACGCTCAGACACAGCAGGCTGGCTTCAACCTCGGCGCCGGCATCAAGCTGGCCCGGGCGGAGGGCGCGCAGCAGTTCAGCCGGACCCAGACCACCCTCACCGCCGGCCGCAGCGTGAGCCTGATGGGTATGCCGGTCGAGGCCAACTACACGATGACGATCGATGGTAGCAACCAGATCAAGCATGAGCTGGCCGGCAAGACCACGCTCAGCGTGATCCCGGCTCTGCAAGGCGTCAGCCTCGACGGCAAGGTGACGATGCAGAATAGCGACCTGACCTACGAGGCCAACGCTGGCTACAACGCACCCAACGGTATGACCTTCGGTTTGCACTACGCCAGCCAGGCCACTGCCACTCTGCCGGCCGGTCTGAGTGCCGACGCCGGTCTGAAGGTCCAGTTCTGATCGACACCACAAGCGCAGGATACTGAGCGGGCAACTGCTCAGCGTGGGGAAGACCTCCGGACTGTCCGGGGGTCTTCTCTTTTGTTCATCCGCCTGACTGTCACTCCCGTCCATATCACCAAAGTACGAGCAATCCGTACACCGGCAAGAAAATTGCGACATGAACTCTCCCCCTTCCTAAGCAGGGTCAGTTCGGTATAATGGGGAACGAGCCCCGACCAAAAAACTTTTTCCGGATGCTGTAGCATCTGGCAGGAAGTTTGGCGAGCGGGACGAATAGCTAAACGTGGTACGCGAGTGAGTGGCTTCACTTGCTCGGCGTGCAAATCTTGTCGTCTCCTGGCGCGCGGACAGGAAGGGGGTGCACTCGGTTTGGCCGTGCGTGGGGTAGACGGTGAGTTCCGGGGTTCTAGGACCGACCCGTTAGGGGATTCAAGGAAACACGGACTACTTGATTTCCCGTGGGAAGGCACAGGCCTCCGGAGACTCGGTTCCAAAACAATAGCTCTCATACCAAACTGAGGAGGCGTAAACATGACGCGACTCTCTTTCGTGCTGGCTCTGGTCGCGGTTCTCGCACTGGCCGGAACCGCGGCGGCCTCGCCGACTATCAACGGGACTGCAAAGTTGACCCTCACGGGCAACACGGCGAGCCTAAAGAATGGTCCGACCGTTGGCTTTAGCCTTGGTTGGGATAACAGCCTCTCCGCTAAGGGCGATGGCTGGACCCTCAGCGGGAAGATGCAGATTCCCGACGGCAACGTGACGTCCTTGAACTTTTACGAATGGAAACTCAACGTAAAGGCTGGCATCTTTGATGTAACCGCCGCCAACGCTGTAGATCTCGGATCCATTTACGACGCAGCAGCGATCATTGATTGGCCTGGCGTTGCTGGAAACCCGAGCGGCAATCATCTTCGGGTAAAGCTCCCGGTGGGGCAGTTTGCGGTGACCTATGACAAGGGCAGTTCGCAGCATCTGCTTGTGGACCTGCCGAAGAGTGAATCTATCCCGGTTACCCTTGGGGTTATCACCACTGTCGGCGTTGCTAATCCGACTACGGTGGCTCACGCGACGTATGAGATGAGCAACGGCATTATCCTCAAGGCTTCCGGCGGTATGACAAGCAACGTGGACAACGGCGCTGCCTACGGCGCCACTCTGACGGTGCCCCTAACCAAGAACCTGACCGCGTACTTGGTTGGCAAGCGCTGGGGCACTGGCTGGGCAGAGCCGGGAACTCCTGGCAACACCCGCACGCTTGCCCAGTTTACGTATACTCAACCGCAGTACAAGGCGGTTGCATACTTCTGGCGTCAAGTCAAGACGGCAGATGAAAGTCTGACCGGAGTAAAGAACTATGGCTCCTTGAGCTTGGTGCAGGTCAGCGGAGACAATCTCGACTGGTTCAACCCCGACTACGACTATAGCTGGGATCCATACGCTTCGCCGGGTTCGGGTGCCTACAAGAACCTGAAGGGTGTCGCGTTCTACGCTCGCTACGGCAACGACAACACCAATAAGCCCGACGCG
>JBLNBY010000274.1:0-3325 GCA_050260295.1 Bacteroidota bacterium | reverse complement strand
GTACGGTCCCCGGCATATGGCCCACCAGCTCCATGATGTCGATCTCACCGCAGGCAGGCCACCCCTTCTCACCGATATCCGCCCCCAAGAGCCAGATGGCCGGCCAGATCCCCTGTCCCTCAGGGAGCTTCGCCCGCACCTCGATGCGGCCATATTTAACGTTCACCTTGCCTTTGGTGTTGAGCCGGGCAGACGTATAATGGTATGTTCCGAAGCGGTCGGTCCGCAGCCCCTTATCTGCCCTGATCACCAGCTTGCCATCGTGTATGTATGCATTCGCCGGGTCATCCGTGTAGTACTCGAGCTCCGCATTGCCCCAACCGGCCACGCCGGCGGCCTGCCCATTGCCTGTGTCGAAGTTCCAGACGGACCGGTCGATCTCCGGACCGTCGAACTCCTCGCTCCAGACCAGCCGCCAACCATTCATCACCGACGTCTCCTTTCCTTCCGCTCCTTCCGCCGCCCCGCCCGGATACCCCGCCGCCAGCACACGGCCGGCCTGGCTGAGGGTGACGGCGGTCACGAGGATCACCAAGAGCCAAAACCCCGCCTTCCCCATCGCCTTTCCCTCCCACCAGGGGCCAGCAAAGACCAGCACACACTGGCAATCGCCAGGCCATCCCGGTGTTTCGTTGTTTCACTTGACCCCCAGTCCATACAGATCACCGTACTTGCCCTCGATGTACTCGAGATACGGCTGCGGATCGAGTGGCCTTCCCGTCACCTTGCGCACCAACTCCTGGGGCTCGAACTTCGCTCCATGCACGTGAACCCGGCGGTTGAGCCACTCCTTGAGAAGACCTAGCTCGCCCCGGGCAATGGCCTGCGGAATCTCCGGCTCTTCCTGCACTGCCTGCCGGTAGAACTGCACGGAAAGCACGTTCCCCAGCGTGTAGGTGGGGAAATAACCAATAGACCCCATCGACCAGTGGATGTCCTGGAGTACTCCCCGGGCGAGGTCAGGCGGCCTGATCCCCAGGTAGCTTTCCATCTTGTCATCCCACGCCGCCGGCAAATCTCCGATCTCCAGTTGACCATTGAGCACGGCGCGTTCCAGCTCGAAACGGATGAAGATGTGCAGGTTGTAGGTCACCTCGTCGGCTTCAGTGCGGATGAAGGAAGGCTCGACCCGGTTGACCGCCCGGTAGATCTGCTCGACGGCAACACCGGTAAGCTGTGCAGGGAAGACTTCCTGGGCTACAGGCAGGAAAAACTGCCAGAACTCCCGTGAACGGCCGACTACGTTCTCCCACAGGCGCGACTGCGATTCGTGTACACCCAGCGACGCCCCCGCGCCCAGCGGTGTCCGGGAAAGAGCGCGGGGAACACCCTGTTCATACAGGGCATGCCCACCCTCATGAATGCTGGAGAAAAGCGCTGACATCGGGTCGTCCGGGATGATCCGCGTGGTTATGCGCACATCGTCAGAGGAGAAGTGGATAGTGAAAGGATGTGCCGATTTGTCCTGCCGGCCGCGGTCGAAGTCATATCCCATCGCCCGCAACGCCCGCAGCGTGAGCTCCCACTGGCCCGCCTCGTCATACGGCCGTCGCAGGAAGGAATCGTCCACCGTCCCCTTGCCGGCCTGCCTGGCTTTACCGATCGCCCGCACCAGGGGGACCAGCCGCTCCTTGAGAGTGGCAAAGAGCGTCGCCACCTCGGCAGTGCACAGGCCCGGTTCATACATGTCAAGCAGGGCGTCATACCTCTCCTCCGGATAGCCCAGGTGGTCTGCCGCTTCCCGGGCAAGTGAGAAGAGTTTCTCCAAATGAGGCTGAAACATGGCAAAGTCCTGCTTCTCCCGGGCCCGAGCCCAGACTACTTGCGCCACTGATGCCACCCTCGCCTGCTCTTCCACCAGGCGACCGGGAAGCTTGCGCAACTTCTCATACTGCCGGGCCGTCACCCGGATGAGCGACGCCTCGTAACTTTCTGGATCCAGCTCGTCCAGCGCAGGTTTGAGTTTTGCCAGTAAATCGCCTACCTCCTCGGACACGAAACGGTCGTGCGCCAGCCGGGCCAGAGTTCCCAATACCTGCGCCCGGCTCTCCGAACCACCGGACGGCATATAAGTCTCCTGGTCCCACTGCAGCACCGCACCGGCTCGCTCGAGATCGACCACTTCCGCCAGGATCCCTTCCAAATCACGCAATGCCTGCTGCAGGTCCTGGTTGAGGTTGGCCAAAGTCCGTGCCAAACAGATCACTCCTTTTGGCGGCGAGGAGCGGCCCCCCTCGCAGGCCCGTGGGAAGCCCGCCCGAGGCCCGCCGGAGGCCGCCCCTGTGCAATCAACCACCGTCAACTGCTTACTTCTTCGCCCTCTGGAACTCGTTCACCTTGTTTTGGACTTTTTGCACCAGGTTGGCAATGGCCTGAGCCGGGTTGGTAGTCCCGTCCCGCACCTGCCACATGGCCGTGGCAAAGTCCACATCGGCACTGGCAATCCCGTAGCCCATATACTGTGCCTCCGACCACGCACCCTGCAGGTTGGCGATGAAACCCGCTGCCCATGGCCGGTACTGATCGTAGTAACGAGACTGGAAATCATCCCGGTTGACCGGCAGGGACTTGGTGGAGAGTGCGTGGCCCAGCGGGGTCACACCGTCGACTGGCTGCAGAGCCAGCCAATCGAGCAGCTTCCATACCTCCTGCTGATGCTTGCTGCGGGCGTTCACTCCATAGGCGTGAGCATAATGGAATGCTCCATTGCCGCCCGGACCCCTGGGAAAGACAGTGACACCGAAGTCCTTCAGATAGTCTCCCTTGTAGCTATCCTTGATGATTCCGGACCACCAAAGATAACCAAAACCGTAGGGGATCTCGCCTTGAAAGAACCTGGTGAGCTGGTCCCAGCCCTGGGACATGAACCCCTTCGGCCCGATCCAGCGCGGCACTACCGTCAGAAGATCCCGCATGGGCTGACCGTCCAGCGCCAGCCTGCCATTCTGGTCGAACACCTGGCCGCCCAGCGCCTTGAACATGGTCCAGCCGAACTGGTTGAAGCTCCACCACTCACCGTGCTCGACCAGGCCGGGTCGCTCCCGCCGGCCATCGCCGGCGAACTTGGTCAACCGCAGGCCAAACTTCTCCAATTCATCCAGAGTCTGTGGCTGGTTGGCTATACCGCCCTCGTCCAATCTCTGCTTGTTGTACCAGAGCCCGGTCACCATGTTCTCAGTAGGTACGCCGGCCAGGCGGCCATTGTAGGTAAGTGCAGCAATCAGCACGGGGTAGAACTTTTGCGCCATACGGCTGGCCAGATCGGCAGGGACGGGTGCAAGGAACCCTTCCCGGTACAACTGCTGGATGTACTCGTCGCTGTGTT